>JAYYAX010000016.1:0-25021 GCA_036042925.1 Pseudomonadota bacterium | reverse complement strand
GTAAACTCGGGAGTCATGGCCATGAGTTTTTGTCAAACTTACTTCTATCGAAAATTTATTTAAAAAAACAAGACTTCTCAAGAGCTATTGATTATTTAGAAAAATTGGAAATAAAGTCTAAGGAATTAGAACCGCTTATTAAGTTAAAACATTATTTTATATCCATTGCTTATTTAGGGTTAGATAAAGAAGAAGAGTTTAAAAAAAATATTAACTTGCTACTGTCTTTTGGAGACTATTGGTCTCTGCTAGGACACGAATTAAGAGGTCACTATTTGTATTCCAAAGGAAATTTTGAAGGAGCTAGTAAGGATTTTAATAAGATACTAAATGAACAGCTTTCTACCCAGTCCTTAAGACAAAGAGCTCAAGAAATGATAAATAATATAAAACTAAATGACTAAAGTTATAATTAATTATTTTTTTTTCTTTCTAGCTACTGCAGTAATTTCTGCGTGTGGAGCAGGAAAATTTTTAGGGTTTGAAGAAAAAAAAATTCCATTAAAAGGAAAAAGAGTTTCTGTTTTAAAAGATATAGAGGGAGATATAAAAAATGATTTCTCCACAAGCAAGGTTCAGCTTAGCAAACTTGAGTCAACAGATGATTGGAAGCAAAGCTATAATACAGCATCACATATTTCAATAAACTTTTTATACAACCGTGGTTTTAATAATTTTTCTAAAGTTACATCAGGAGTAGGAAGTGGCAAAGATAAAGACTTTCTTTCACAACCAATTATAAGTAAAAATAGACTCATTTTTTTAGATGCAAATAGTAATTTATACGTTTATGATATTCTTAAAAAAAAATATAAGTGGAAGAAAAGTCTTGTAGTTGCCAAAGACAAAGGACATAACCTAGGAGGAGGTTTGGCAGCAGACGATAAATTTATATTTGTTAGTTCGCCTTATGCAGAAGTAATGTGTATTGAAATAGATACAGGAAAAATGCTTTGGAAGAAGCAGACGATAACTCCAGTAAGAGCTATGCCTACACTGTTAGAAAAAAAAGTAATATTTCTAACCTTGGATAATAGAACACTATTACTAAATAAAAGCAATGGAGAGATAATTTGGGAACATCAAGGAATACAAAATTCTACTTCTATAATAGGACAGCCCAAAATAGCAACTGCTGGAAACCTTGTTATAATACCGTATTCAAATGGTGAAGTTTTCGCTCTAAATCTCACCAATGGTGCTGAGATATGGAGACAGTCAACAATTAAGCTAGAACAATCAGAGGCCTCTAATTCATTTTCTGATATAGACGCTAGTCCTATTATTCTTAAAAATCTAATTATAGTTGCTTGTACTAACGGAAAACTATTTGCATTTAATAAAAAAAATGGCAGTAAAGTATGGGAACAATATGTGAATACATCTCAAACACCAGCAGTTAATGGAAATAGCATTTACTTAGTTCATAATAATAAAGAAGTAATAAATTTAGATTTGAATAATGGAAAAATAAGATGGATAGTAGAAATAGAAAAATATTTAAAAAATGAAAGAAAAAATATTTGGTTTGCTCCAGTTTTAATTAATAGTCAGTTAGTCGTCGTTGGAGGAGGAAAAAATATGCTAATATTTAATCCATATAATGGCGAGTTAGAAAAAAAGTATACTCTCCCAGGTGTTCCTGCATCACCTCCAATAATAGTTAAACAAGATATATTTCTTATGTTTAAAAATGCCTCAATATTCTCAATTAAATAAAAAATTACCTAAAGTTATATTAATTGGAAAACCGAATGTTGGAAAATCCTCTCTCTTCAACACAATTATAGGAAGAAAAGAAGCAATAGTGGGTGATGAAATTGGTCTTACAAGAGATTATCAAGAAGTTAATTATACTTTAGATAATTCTCAGATTACCATTTCAGATACTGCTGGCATAAGCTTCAATAATAAAACTTTTAACAAAATATCTTACAATAATACTTTAGAAAAAATAAAAATATCTGACCTAATTTTTTTTTTGATAGATAGCAGCAATGAATTAACCAATGATGACTATTCATGTGCGGAACATTTAAGAAAATATAAAAACAAAGTAGTTTTATTGGCAAATAAATCAGAATTAAAAAACTCTAAAAAATATAAAAACCAGGGCTTTGTTTTAGGTTTTGATGCTCCTATTGAGATTACTGCTAAAAGCAAAAGATGTTTAACAGTAATAAATGAAATCATAAAAAATTTTTTTGGTGGAAAATATTTCAGTAAAAAGAAAATTGACACAAATTATGAAAAGAAAATATCTGTGTCAATTACTGGAAAGCCAAATACAGGAAAGTCTACAATTTTTAATAATATTTATGGAAGTAAAAGAGTTCTTGTGAGTTCTTTAGCTGGAACAACCAGAGATTCTATAAAAGAAGAAATACCTTACAAAAAAAATATATATAACCTGATTGATACAGCAGGAATTAAAAAAAAGTCAAAAGCCTATAAAAATAATACTGATAAATCATCTAATTATTTTTCTAGAAAAGAAATTAGATATGCTAACATCGTAATATTAGTAATTGATGCTAATTTACCTTTTAGCAATTTAGAGCTTAGCATAGCTAATTATATAATTACAGAGGGTAGAGCAATCTTATTAGTTTTTAACAAATGGGACTTAGTTATAAAAAAGGAGAAAATGAAGAAAGAACTTATTTCAAAAATTAATTCTTATTTCTTTGATATAAAGAATGTACCTGCAATATTTATATCAGCATTGAATAAAGATTGTAAAAATATAATTCTAGATAATGTGCAATCTATTTACTTTAAATGGAATAAAAAGATTCAAACCTCAGATTTAAATCAATGGTTACATTCTGAGTTTTTAGACAAAAACTCTAATAAACCAAAAGTAACAAAAGAAACAAAATTTAGGTTTTTAAGTCAGACTAAAATAAGACCACCTACATTTTCATTATTTTGCAATACAAAAAAGAATATTAACCACTCAAAAATAAGATTTTTGAAAAATAAACTAAGAGAAAAATTTAATTTAGAAGGAGTACCTATAAGAGTAAATTTAAAAGTTTCTAAGAATCCTTATAAATTAAATTAGATATTTTAATAATCATTAAGTAATGAAAGTTGCTTTGACAAATTTCCTGAGTCTCTGTCTACTAATTCTGTTGGGTAATCACCTGTAAAACAATGGTCTGTATACTGCGGATTATCATTATTTCTTTTTGAATGTCCCATAGCTTTATATAAGCCATTAATCGATAAAAATTGTAGAGAGTTTAACCCAAGTTTCTTTTTTATATCATCAATGGACAAATATGCTGCAATCAACTCGTCTTTACTAGGTGTATCTATACCATAATAGTCAGGATATTTAATGGGAGGGCTTGAAATTTTCATGTGTATTTCAGCAGCATCTGCATCTTTTAGCATTTCAATTATTTTAATAGCTGTAGTACCTCTTACTATAGAGTCATCTATTAATATTACTTTTTTTCCCTTTATTAATTTTTTATTGGGGTTATGTTTTAATTTTATTCCTAATTGTCTAATTTTTTGTGTAGGTTCTATAAAAGTTCTTCCTACGTAATGATTTCTGATTATACCAAGATCAAAACGTGTATCAGACTCTTCAGCATATCCCAAAGCAGCAGGAACTCCTGAGTCTGGAACAGGAATAACTATATCACCCTTTGTGGTACTTTCTTTAGCAAGGAATTTGCCCATATATTTTCTATACAGGTAAACGCTTTTCCCTCCTAATACACTATCTGGTCTAGCAAAATATATATACTCAAAAATACATGGCCTTAATTTCGTATTTTTAAAAGGGTTATGCGTTTTTATTCCATCATTATCAATGACTACAATCTCACCATTTCTAATTTCTCTTTCAAATTTTGCACCAATTATATCTAATGCACAGGTTTCAGAAGATATTACCTTTGCATTTCCTATAGATCCTAAAACCAAAGGACGAATACCTAAAGGATCTCTTATTGCAACTAACTTTTTTTTAGTTAATAGGCCAAAACTATACGCACCTTTAATACTAAACAAGGCATCTATAATTTTTCTTAATATACTTTTTTCCTTGCTTAAAGCAATTAGATGTAAAAAAGTTTCTGTATCAGAAGTGGATTGAAAAATTGAACCTTCTTTCACTAACCTGTTTCTTAAATCTATTCCATTAGTTAAATTACCATTATGAGCAAGAGCAATTCCTCCTCCTATTAAATCTGCGAAAAGCGGTTGAACATTTTTTAGCAGAGTTTTTCCCGTTGTAGAATATCTAACATGACCTAAAGCTGAATGACCGGGAAGCTTTTCTATTACAGAGGTTTTCGTAAAATGATCACTGACTAACCCTAAACTTAATTGAGTATGAAAATTATTGCCATCATATGAAACAATACCCGCTCCCTCCTGCCCTCTATGTTGAAGGGCGTGAAGGCCTAGTGTTGTTAGAGTTGCTGCGTCTTTATGACCAAAAACGCCAAAAACACCACATTCTTCATTTAATTTATTTGTAAATATACAGTTCTTTTCAATCATTATTTTCAATATTAAAAAGTTTATCCAAAGACTCATTGTCGTTTTTTGAATAACCATCTTTAGTTTTATTTATTTTATTTTTTAATTGGGGTTCACCGTAATTCTCTACATCTAACTTATTATTTATAACTTTTGGAAAATTTTCAATTTTTAAAATTTCTTTTAAATCAATAAGGGTTTTAGGTGGTATTATTTTAATTATTAGGTTTGAGGTATAACTAATTACATTATATGATTTAGATTCTAAAGCCCATTTAGGATAATTTTCGTTCCAAACGGTTAGAACTAAAAAAATGTTTAAAATTGAAAATAATACCATTGCTTTAATAAATCCAAATAAGATTCCAAAATTTTTATCAAAAATTTCCAAAGAAGTTCTATTAATTTTTTTAACTAGAACCCTAATTAAAATTCCAAAAAAGCTGTATATAAAGAAAAATAAAATGGCCAAAGAAATAATATCATTGATAATACCCATTTTAATAAATCTTGAAATAAATGAACTTATACTTGGGTAAAAGTATATAGATAAATAGCCTGAAAAAAAAATTGAAAAAATAGAAAGAAACTCTTTTAAAAACCCCCTTAAATAACCATAAAGCATTGCTAACAGAAAAATTAGCATAACTACAAAGTCTGCGTTATTTAAGTTATTTATAAAACTCAATTTGCCTCTATTAATTACTTACAAATATATTCTTTTTACTCTTGATCCGATCTTGCTAGTTATTTCATATGTAATAGTATCACATTTGCTTGCAAAATCTTCTATAGAATTTGATTGACCAAAAATTTCTACCCAATCATTTACCTTTAAATTTTTGTATTGACTTATATCAATTGTACATAAGTCCATGGATATACTTCCTATTATTGGAAATTTATAGTTTTTATAATAAGCCGATCCTGAGAAAGATCTTGGAAGCCCATCTGAATATCCTATCCCAATGGTGGCAATTACTAATTTTTTGTCAGCCTTAAATTTTGCTCCATATCCAACATAATCTCCTTTTGTAATTCTTTTAACCTGCAGAACTTTTGCTAATAGTCTTGTTACTGCATTAATTCCTTTCACTCTTCGGTTATTAAGTGTTAATCCATAAATTAGTCCACCTGGCCTGCACAAGTTAAAATGAAATTTTTTATTTAATAATATTCCATAAGAATTAGCTAGGCTAAATTTCAATTTCTTATTTTCCTTAAAATTATTCTTTATGCTTATAAATCTATTTAACTGATAATTATTTATTTTTGATAATTTATTTTCAGAACAGGACAAATGGCTCATTATTAACATAATGTTTAAATGATTTTTTGCTAAGGAATTTATTTCCTCTATACTTTCCATATCAATGCCAAGTCTATTCATACCAGTATCTATATGAAGAGCGCATGCAGGTTTAAGATTTTTTTCTATTGATATATTAATTAATTTTTCTAGTTGATCCTTATTATTAATCACAATTTTAATTCCTTTTTTTATAAGGGTTAATGCAATACTTTTCTCATTAACTCCATTTAGCAAGTAAACATCAGCATTTTTAGCAATTTTGATTGTTTCTAAGGCTTCTTTTGGAGTCGCAACGAAAAAAGTTTTACAACCTAGTTTAAGTAATGAGCAACATACCTCTTTAAGGCCTAGTCCATAAGCATTAGCTTTTATAGATATACCTAAATCTGAATTATTTACTTTTTTTTTGAGAAATTTATAATTTTTTTTTATATTTTCTAGGCTTACCAATAATAAAGCACTGTGACTTGTATTAATGTCTTTCAAATTAAACTTTATTAGTTTGTTGCTTGTCATCTGCTAAATTAGAGAATTTAGTAAATTTAGAGTCAAAGTGTAGTTGAAGTGAACCTATTGGGCCATGTCTTTGTTTAGCAATAATTATATCTGCAATATTTTTACATTTTTCCAAATTTTCTTGCCATTTAATATATCTTTCAGTGAATGCTACTGAGGTTTCGGTACCAGTAGATTTTGGTTCACCTCTTTCTTCATAGTACTCTTGTCTATATATAAACATTACCACATCAGAGTCTTGTTCTATAGTGCCTGACTCTCTTAAATCTGAAAGTTGAGGTCTTTTATCTTCTCTTTGCTCTACCGCTCTTGATAGCTGTGATAAGGCTAAAACTGGGACATTTAATTCTTTAGCAATTGATTTTAATCCTTGTGTAATTTCAGAAATCTCAAGTACTCTATTTTCAAATTTTTTTGTACCTCTCATTAATTGCAAGTAATCTACTACAATAAGGGCTATTCCATGAGCAAGTTTTCTTTTTAATCTTCTTGCCCTAGTTCTCAATAATGGAATAGTAATGGCAGGTGTATCATCGATATAAAGACCACTGTCGGAAATGTCTTTACTTACTTTTTTAAGAGATGCAAAGTCTTCTTTTGAGAGTTTTCCTCTTCTGATCTTATCTGAGGATAAATTAGTTTGCTCGGCCAATATACGGTTTGCTAGCTGTTCGGCAGACATCTCTAACGAAAAGAAAGCAACATTATTTATTTTTGTACTATCATTTAAAGAAGAGGCTTTAAATGCTATGTTGGTAGCTAGTGCAGTTTTCCCCATAGATGGTCTGCCTGCTAATATTAACAAGTCTGATTTATGTAATCCACCAAGAATGTTATCTAAGTCTAAAAATCCAGAGGATATGCCTAATGTTTTATCTTTATTGAGATGAGCATGCTTTGCACTCTCCATAGCGTAGTCAATAGATTCTTTGAATGATATTAATTGATTATTAGAGAGGTTTTTGTCTTCAGTTAGTTCATATAATTTTGACTCGGTTTCCTCAATAATATCTATAGAGTTTTTTTCATAGTCAAACTTTCTAGCCTCTAATTCTAGGTTTTTAGAAAGCTTTATTAACTCCCTTTTATTATAAAGCTCTTTTAAGAGGTTAGCATAATCTTTAATAATTGATTTTCCTAAATTTCCTTCACATAATTTATTTAAAAATTCTTTTCCTCCTGCATTTACAAAAGACTCATCTTGAGCAAAGTAATGTTCTAAAGTCAAAGGATTGGCAATTTGATCCTTATTTACCAATTCGCATATACTTTGATAAATTCGTCCATACATGGGAACAAAAAAATGAATATCAGAGAGACCATTTTCAATCAGATCTAAAGAGGTATTATCAGATAACAAACTTCCCAGTAGTACTTCTTCTGCTTCATTGTCATGAGGTAATGTATTGATATTAAAATCTGAGACTAGCTTTATGGTATTTTGCTGATTATCATTGTTAGACATAATATTAGTATTTAATAATTTTTATCTAAAATAAACTTTAATTTTAAAAACTTATCATTTTTATCTGTAAAAAGCTGTGGATAGATTGAAATTTTGCATAAAAATTAGATATTTAAAAAAGTGGGATAGTTTACGAGTTATTTTCGAATAGTATTTAGTAACGTAATAATCTAAAAAATTTCGAATAAGAATAAGAATCAATAAAATTACTTTTCTGTTGAAACAACCGATATTTTAATTTCTTTAGAAACTTCAGGGTGAAGAATTAAGGTTCCTGTAAATTCTCCGACATTTTTAATAACATGCTTTATTATCAAATCTTTAGCTTTCAAACTTAAATCATCAACAGTATTCAATTCGTTAATAACATCTCTTGCTGTAACAGATCCAAAAAGAGCACCTTGCTCACTAGCCTCTCTGTAAATTTTAACATCATTAGATACTTTAAGTAGCATTTCTTTTGCGATCTTTATTTTTTCTGAATTGGCTTTATTTAATTGCTCTTTTTGCTTATCAAAAAATTCTATGTTTTCTTTTGTAGCACGAATTGCCATCTTATTTGGAAAAAGATAATTTCTCGCGTACCCAGGCTTCACACGTACAGTCTGCCCAATGTCTCCTAATTTTTTCATTTTTTCTAATAATATTACTTCCATTATCTTACTTTACCTACATGTGAAATAAGAGCTAAGGATCTTGCTTTCTTAATTTCTCTTGATAGTATCCTTTGTTTCTCACTAGAAACAAAACTGATTCTACTGGGTACTATTTTTCCTTTTTCAGAAATATATCTTTCTAAGAGCCTAACATTTTTATAATCAATTATAGGAGCGCCTTTAGCGCTTAAAGGACAAGACTTGATTTTTTTAATAAAAAACTGCTTTTTTTTTGGAGCTTTTCTGTCTTTAGTCTTATTTCTAAACATTATTTATCATCCTTTACATTGAGTTCTACTTCTTGAACTGATCTTTCAGAGTTTTCTCTATCAATTTTTGTTTTCATAATAGGTGTTGGTTCTGCAGGTATCTTATCTGTCTTTGTAGTTAAAAATCTTATCACATTTTCATTGATAGTAAAATTTCTTTCTAATTCGTGAACTGCTTCGGGTTCACTATTATGAACTAAAAAAAAATAATAACCTTTTTTATTATTGCGTATCTTATATGCCAGGTTTCTAAGACCCCAATTTTCTTTATACTCTATAGAAGACTTTTTAAGCCTAAGTAAGTTTTCAAACTTTTCTTCAAGAGGTTTTAAATCCTCTGGTCTTACATCTTGTTTAATTACATATACAGTCTCATATAAATTCATAATTAATAATAATCCTTTATAAAATTTGAAATATAATTAAAATAATTATTCATGCAAGTCTTATTTTTAATTTATATAGAATAGTTATTACTTATTATGAAGAAATCTTTTGTTTTTCCAGGTCAGGGCTCTCAAAAAGTGGGAATGGGTAAAGAGATATATGAAAGTTTTCGATCAGCAAAAGATGTTTTTGAGGAAGTAAACGATAGCTTATCAAAAAAGCTATCTGATATTATTTTTAATGGACCCAATGAAAAACTAACATTAACAGAGAATGCTCAACCAGCTATAATGACTATTTCTATGGCAGTTATAAAAGTTTTAGAAATTGACTTTAAAATCAATTTGAAGGAAAGAATAAATTATTTTGCAGGACACTCACTAGGAGAATATACAGCCTTAGCAGCAGCAAAGAGCTTAAGCCTATCAGATGTAGCTAAAATTTTATTTTTTAGAGGGAAACACATGCAAAAGTGCACTAATCAAAATAAAACTGCAATGGCGGCTTTCATGGGAGCTGACATAAGTAAGATAAAAGATATTGCAAATAAATTTTCTAGTAACAATTTGGTATGTGATATTGCCAACTATAATACAGATAATCAAATTGTATTATCTGGAGACGAAAAAGCTATAGATAAAGCTATGATAGAAGCTAAAAAGCAAAATATTAAAGCTTTAAGATTAGCAGTAAGTGCACCATTCCATAGCGCTTACATGAAAGATACTGCTCAAGCTTTAAAGGAGGAATTTCAAAAATATATTTTTAATATTCCAAATGTAAAGATTATTAGCAATGTCGGCGCGAAGCCATTTACAGATGAAAAAGATATTATTGATAACTTAGTAATTCAAACCTATTCAACCGTTAGATGGTATGAAAGCATTAAATTTATTCAAGAACAAAATACAAATTCTTTTTATGAAATAGGCTTTGGCAAAACTTTATGCGGTATAATTAAAAGAATAGATAGAAATTGTCTTACCAGGGGAGTCTGTGATCCAGCAGAAATTGAAAATTTAGCAAAGGAAATTATATGAATTTAAGTTTAAGCGGAAGAAATGTATTAGTTACAGGAGGAGCTGGAGGAATAGGTATAGAAATAGTAAGGTCTTTAGTTTATTTAGATGCAAATGTTATTATTTCTGGTTCTAACGAACAAAAATTAAAAATTTGTGCTGAAAAGTTTGATCCACCCCTGAAATTTGTAAAAGCAGATCTGCAAAATATGTCTGAAATAGAAATCTTAGCAGATACAACTTTAAAAAAATTTGAAGATAAAATAGACATCTTAATAAATAATGCAGGTATTACTAAAGATAATTTAATATTAAGAATGAAAGAAAATGATTGGATGGACGTAATTAATATTAATTTAAATAGTACTTTTATTCTTACTAAAAATATACTCAGGAGCATGCTGAAAAAACGTTATGGAAGAATCATCAATATTTCCTCAGTTGTAGGATCAAGCGGTAATATAGGGCAGTCTAATTACTCAGCATCAAAGGCAGGCTTAGAGGGAATGAGTAAATCAATGGCATTAGAAGTTGCTAGCAGAAATATAACAGTCAATTGTGTTGCTCCAGGTTTTATAGAGACAGAAATGACTAAAGATTTGCTTGATAAAAATAGTGAACTTATAAAAAAAAAAATTCCTGTTGGTAGAATAGGGTTTCCTAATGAAGTTGCTTCACTAGTATGTTTTTTAGCTAGTGAACAAGCTAGCTATATTACTGGACAAACTATTCATATAAATGGAGGCTTATATATCTAATGTAAATTTTTTTGTATAAAGTATTTGAAATATTTTAAAAATAGTATACTAATTTTAAATAACATTTAAAGAAAGGTATTACCATGAGTGATATATCAGAAAGAGTAAAAAAAATAGTTGTTGAGCATCTGGGAGTTGATGAGGATAAAGTTACGGATGGTGCATCTTTTATAGATGACTTAGGTGCTGATAGTTTGGACACAGTTGAATTAGTAATGGCTTTTGAGGAAGAATTTAAGTGCGAAATACCTGATGATATTGCAGAAAAGATAGTAACAGTTAAAGACGCTGTTAATTTTATAGAAGAAAAGCTTTAGAGGTCTTAATATGCATCGAGTAGTAGTGACAGGTATAGGGATGGTCACTCCCCTCGCTTATAAAACAAATGACTCCTGGAATAGGTTAATCAACGGTCAATCAGGTATAAATAAAATTACTTCATTTAATACAGAAGATCTTAATGTAAAAATTGCTGGTCAAATACCGACCAGTGACCAAGAGTACGGGTTTAATCCTGATGATCATTTAGATAAAAAAGATCAAAGAAAAGTAGATGATTTTATTATCTATGCTATGGCTGCAGCTGACCAGGCCATTCAAGACTCAGGCTGGAAAGCGAGAAATGAAGAAGAGTGTAATAGAGCCGGCGTGCTTGTCGGATCAGGTATAGGAGGATTGCAGTCTATAGCTAAAGCTAATGAAACCTTAAACGAAAAGGGACCCAAACGAATGAGTCCTTTCTTCATACCTTCCTGTCTAATAAATCTAGCATCAGGTCAAATTTCTATTAAACATGGATTTAAAGGTCCAAACCATTCTGTTGTTACAGCATGTTCTACTGGTGCTCACGCTATTGGAGATGCTGTAAGAATCATTAAGTCAGGTGAAGCAGATATAATGCTTGCAGGAGGAGCTGAAGCAGCTGTATCAAGATTAGGAATAGCAGGGTTTGCTGCAGCTAGGGCTTTATCAACAAACTTTAACGAAACACCAGAAAAAGCCTCAAGGCCCTGGGATACCGCTAGAGATGGCTTTGTAATGGGAGAAGGAGCGGGCGTAGTTTTTTTAGAGACACTTGAGAAAGCAAAAAAAAGAGGAGCAAAAATATATGCTGAAATAAAAGGGTACGGCTTATCAGGAGATGCTTACCATATTACCGCTCCAGCTCCGGACGGTGACGGAGGTTTTAGAGCAATGAAAAATGCTATTTTTAATGGTAAAGTTAATATTGATAATATTCACTACATTAATGCCCACGGTACTTCTACGCCTTTAGGAGATGAAATAGAGCTAGGAGCTGTGGCAAAATTATTTAAAAGTAATTTAAATAGTATTTCTATGAGTTCTACAAAATCTTCTATAGGCCATCTATTAGGTGCTGCTGGAGCAGTAGAAGCAATATTTTCAATTTTAGCAGTTTACAACAATGTGTTGCCTCCTACCTTGAATTTAACAAATCCTTGTGTTGATCCACTTCCCGTTGATTTAGTTCCTTTGGAAGCGAAAGAAAAGAAAGTAAATTTAGCTTTATCAAATTCCTTTGGTTTTGGCGGAACAAATGCTTCCCTAATTGTAGGAAAATTGTGAAAAAGTCGATTTTTTTTTTTTTATAATTTTTTTTTGTTTATTAACAATATATTACTTTTTTCAATACAGTAGACTTAAAGAAGAAAAAATAATTTTTATTGAGCAAGGAAATAATCTAAAAGATATAAGTGCTTTATTGAAGAAAAAAAAAGTCATTGCAAATCAAACTATGTTTAATCTCTATTTTAGAGTCTTAGGAAATGATAAAAGTATAAGAGCAGGAGAATACTTATTTAAAAAAAATATTTCTTTTTATGAAGTTATTAAAACCCTTGGTAAAAGTAATTTAGTATATAGAAAAATAACCATACCAGAATGTTTAACTGTTTTTGAGATAGTAGAGATATTAAAAAAGAATAAGTTTATATCTGGTAAACTTGAAAAACTTCCATTAGAGGGTACGTTATATCCTGAAACCTATTTCTTTTTAAGAAACGAAAATATAAATAATTTTTTAAAAAGAATGGAAGTAAAGATGAATGAAAATCTAAAAGAAGTATGGAAAAATAACTATAAGTATCTTAAATCAAAAAATGACTTATTAATAATGGCATCTTTAATTGAAGCAGAGGCTAAAAATAAAAATGATAAATACCTAGTTTCTAGCGTATTCCATAATAGGCTCAAAAAAAATATAAGATTACAATCAGATCCTACAATATTATATAAAAAAAATTTGAATAAAGTAAAAAAGGATTTAAAAATATATAAAAAAGATTTACAAAGCGATAATCCTTGGAATACTTATACTAGAAAAGGATTACCTATTAGTCCAATTTGCAATCCAGGGAAAGAAGCAATTTTAGCTGCAGCTAACCCGTATATAAGTGATTACTTGTATTTTGTCAGTGATGGAGAAGGAGGACACAAATTTAGTAAAAATTTAAAAGAACACAATATTAATGTAAAAGCCTGGAAAAAAAAAAATGAGTAATGAAATAAAAAGATTAGGAATAATGCTAGTGATCTCTTCACCATCTGGAGCAGGAAAAACAACGCTAGCAAGAAAACTTATCGATCAAGATCGTGAAATTAAACTATCATTATCAGTAACTACTAGAGAGCCCAGAGAAATAGAAGAGAATAATAAGGATTATATTTTTATCAGCGAAAATGAGTTTGAGAATATGGTAAAAAATAATGAATTACTGGAATTTGCAAAAGTATTTGGAAATAACTATGGTACTCCTAAAAAGCCCGTAGAGGAAAGAATAAAAAATGGAAAAGATGTTCTTTTTGATATAGATTGGCAAGGAACGCAAGCCTTAAGAGAATTAGAACCTAAACATTTAGTATCGGTCTTTATACTTCCTCCTAGCACTGAAGAGCTTGAAAGAAGGCTACAAAATAGGGGTCAGGACTCTGCTAATGAAGTAAAAAAAAGAATGGCAGAAGCAAACTCAGAAATCACGCATTGGGCAGAATATGATTATATAATAATTAATAGAGATATTGGTAAAACTTTAGAAAAACTAAAATCAATTTTACAGGCTGAGCGCTTAAAGAGAGTTAGGCAGGTAGGGCTTATCGATTTTGTAAGAAAAGTATTAGACTAATTATTTTTTACTATTAAAGAAGCTAACTTCTTATATTGTAAAACAGTTAGATTCTCAGCCCTTAACTCTGAGTTGATTTTTAAAGTATTTAATAATTTCACTATATGGTCAATACTTGATAATGAGTTTTTTAATGTTTTTCTTCTTTTTTCAAAGGCTAGCTTAGTAATTTTTTTTACTGCAAGGAATTGTTTTTTATTTACTCCTTTTTTTGGTTTGAAGCTCAATACACAACCATCAACCTCTGGCTTTGGAAAAAAAACGTTAGATTTAATATTTGTTATTTTTTTTACTTCACAACAATATTGCACAATAACTGAGAGTTTAGAGTAATTCTTACTGTGGGGACCTGATAAAATTCTTTCTGCTACTTCTTTTTGAAACATAAAAACTGCCTCTTCAAAGTTATTTTCAAAAGGTAATATTTTCATTAATATTTTTGTAGATATGTAATAGGGTAAATTTGATATAAACTTTACTTTATTTTTTTTTACAAAATCTAATTTTAAAAGGTTTATACTAAGTATATCTTCAAATATCATTTTTGTATTAGTAGTAGTATATTTTTTAGTCAGATCTGTTAAAAGATTTTTAAATGCTATATCTTTTTCAATTAACAATAAGTTTTTTGGACTCCTTTCCAATAAGATATTAGTTAATCCACCAGGGCCTGGACCTATTTCAATAATTAAAAACTTTTTAATTGGCTCAATAGTATCAACAATTTTATTTAATATATTTTTTTCAAAAATAAAGTTTTGGCCGTACTTTTTTTTAGGCTTTATTTCATATCTTTGTAAAAAACTTTTAATATTTATTTTTAATATATCCAATGTTAAATTTTATACAGTTCTATAAGAGCTTTTCTCTTAATTCTGCTTAATAAAGATTGAGCAGCACTTTCAATTTTTTTATTTTTAAGATTTATTTCAATATTTTTTTTTAATTCTGAATAACTATTTTTAATTACAGGCGTGCATAACATTAGTCCGTGAACACCGTCATTAGTAACTACAGCATCACTCAACTTTCCTACAGGTAAATTTTTTAACACTTTCAAAAAACTATCTTCTATGCTTTTAGCATCTATTCTACCTAATTCTCCTCCAATTCCCTCAGGTATTTCTTCTATAAGTTTTTTTAAATCACCGCATCCATTTACGATAGAGCTTAGATATGATAAAAATTCTTTATAATAAGTTTCACTTTTCAAACCTTCTGAATTATTTATTTTGAATAAAATTTGACTTAGATCATATATGGTTTGATCTTCTTCAATTTTTTTTGTTTTTCTTTTATTATTTAACAAAATTAAGTGATATCCGTCAGAGGATTTTATAGGAACACTAATATTTCCAACATTTAGTTGGGAAACTACTTTTTGTATTTCTTCATTTAATAAGCTCTCTCTTATCCAATTATTTCTCATATCTCCTAAAAAAACTACTCCATCTGAAAATTGTTCTGCTAGTAGCAAAAAGTTCTGGTTATTTGCCCTATTATAAATTGAGTTAATTCTCTGTTCTGCCTCTAAATTATTGAGAGATACAAAAATTTCAGAAATATTATATTCAGTTTCTCCTGATTTTTGCAAAAGTAAATTATAGGTTTCCAAGATTGTCTTTTCAGATATTGTAATGTTTTTAATTACTATACCATAAAGCATTTTTTCCCATAAAAGTTGGCTTCTAATTTGATTTAAAATAGTAATTTCCGGTATATTTTTTTTTTTGTAATTATCAAGTAGAGTATTTTTTTCTAGATTAAGTCTTTTTTCTAGTCTGTTTATTTGAGTCATTACTTCCTGATTTGTTACATAAATACCTAATCTGTTAGCTTCTTGTATCTTTAGAGACTCATCTATTAAACTATCTAAAACTCTAGGTGTTAGCTTTTCTTTTACTTCTTTTTCATTAGGTAAATTAGATAAATCTAATGTCATTCTTAGCCTATTATCTAGATCTATATTTGTTATAATCTCATCATTAACCTTAGCAATTATTTTTACCTCATATGCTTTGCTATTTAAGCAGACAATAAAAAGAACTAAAAAAAATAAAAATCGATAATAAAACATGTGATTAAAATAAATTTATTTTAAAATTATAATTAGTAGTTGAAGGAATATCAATATCATAAGATTTATCTCTAGTAACATTAATATTTATAAAAGAACAATCATTTTGAAAAACTATACCAAAAGACGACTTAAATGGAGATGAAAAATTTGCTCCAGCTAAATCTCTATGCTGAGAAAAAGAAAAAGACCAATTTTTAAAAAATTCTTTTTCAAGACCGTATGAAATTTGCTCAGTATCAGAGTTATCTCTGCTAGCAAAGTTCTTAATCTGTATGTAGTTAATGTTTATCTTATTTTGATAAATTTCAAAATTTGTCTTTATTCTATTTTTATTAAGTTCAAGATTATCAGATATTCTAAAATCATAGTACAATTTACTTTTTTCAGGCATATATAATGTATAGTTGCCTACAAAGTTAGAATGCTTTTCAGGAAAACCACTTGTAATATCAAAATGTTCCTGCTTTTTATCATGATAGGATCGTCCAAATAAAAAGCTATTTGACCTGCCTTTAATCTTATTTGATTTAATTTTTATACCATAGTTTATTCTAAACCCGTGCTCTTTTCTATCATCTCCAGAATATTTATTTTTCGCAAACAAATTTGACGATAAAAGCTCTGTTTCTAAACTATCTTCATTATTTACTTTGTTGGTTTTATTATTATCTACTGTATAAATCAATTGAGTTAATGGTTCAATTATAACACTATTATTTTTTACTAAATTTATTACAGGATATGAAGCTGTCAGACTTATTGATGGAAATAATCTAGTAACACTAACGTACTCCTCAGAATTAAATTTACTTTTATAGAAGTCTACATCTATATCAATTTCATTTTTTAAAAATACATTATCAATAAGAAAACTTTTTTCAATACTATTGAAAAAATAAATTGCATTAGTGTTATTGTTATTTTTTTTTGATATGGACTTAAGTTTTACAATAGAATTAAAATTTGCTTTTCTGTTTTCATTCCATAAATTATTCCAATTATAAATAAGCGTGGGTCTTATAAAAGGTAAATTATCTTCTAAATAATCATCTGATAAACTCTGAAACTTAAATATTTCTCCAGATAATTTGCTATAAGTGCTGTCTTTATCCAGAAAAAGGTTTTGAGTAAGTAATGTTTCTCCTTCAGAAATTTCATATTTTGATAAATAAGATTTGTCGCTTGCTCTTTTGAGATTTCCACCAACTATAAAATTATTATAAACTTTATTAGCAAAGTTTATATCTAGGTGTCCTCTGTTTTCTTTCTTAGATATTTCGTTAACTCGATCTTTTGTACCTCTTGTTAAAGAACTATCAAACTGTAGCTGTCCCGTAGAGGAATTTTTTCTATAACTTTTTTTTAATAGTAAGCCTTCTTTTTCTGTTAATTTTGGTGAAAGCGTTAGATCTGATTTAGGTGACAAATTTAAAAAAATAGGTTGTTCATAAGAGATACCAAAAGTACTTGTACTAGAAAAAGAAGGAGTAAGAAGTCCAGTTTTTCTATCAACTCCAGGATCTGGGTGATAAAAAAAAGGAAAGTAAAAAATTGGCTGGTTAAGAACTTCTAAAAAAACATCTTCATATAAAATTACTCTACTTTTTTCAAGGTGTGTTGCTTTTTTAGCGTTTATTTTCCAAAAAGTTCCAATTTTATTGTCACAGTTTCTACATCTAGAGTAAGAAATATTTTTATATACTGTTCTGTATCGATTGCTCTCTTTCTTAGCAGAACTTGCTACTAATCTAGATTCATCTGACAGCAATACTCCTAAACGAGAAATAATTCCTGAATTAAGATTTTTATTTAAAATAGCTTTTTTTGCAAAAACTGTAGACCCGTCTTCGTAACGTATTTTGATATTTCCTTCCAACTTAATCTGATTTTTTTTGGTATTAAAGGTTATTGTATCAGCTCTTAATTTTATCTCATCATATTGGATTTCTACAGAGCCCTCAGCTAAAATTATACTCTCTTTATCATTTTTAATAATTTTATTTGCAGATAAATAAAAATCTTGCTTTGAATGACAACTTTGTATCAGCATAATAAATATAAAGAAAAAGAAATATTTATAAAATTTTTTAAAAATCATTATTTCTCGTCTGCTTGAATTATGAAAAGGAGTGCAAAGAAAATAGGAAGCACTGAAGGTAAAAAAGCAGATAAAATTAAGCCAATTTTTCCTGATATGGCTAAGGCGCTAATTAGTTTTGTAAAATAAAAAATAACAAAACCTATTATAATCATATAAAACAAACTATGATTTAAAGGCTTTCTAGTTACGGTATTCATGTTGAAGCTTATACCTAAAACTGCCATTCCTGATAGCAATAATGGAAAAAAGAACAACTTGTAAAGATGCAATCGATGTTTATCTGCTGAAAATCCAGCTTTTTCAAACATTCTAATAAATGAATAAAGACTCCATAGCGACACAGTCTCAGGAGTAGCAAAACCTTCTCTAATTTGAGAGCTGGTTACAGTTGTACGAATGAGTAATTGTTTTTCATTAGAGACCTCTCCATTATTATTTATGATCCTGGTATTTTGTAATAGCCAGTAATTATCTTTTAATTTAGCTGAAAAGGCCTGAATTTTCTTATCAATTTTATTCATACTATCAAAACTAAATATTACAACATCCTCAAGCGTCATTGATTTAGTCTTTAGTTTTTTTGCATAGATGATTTCACTTCCTTCTTCATGCCCTTGTTTTAACCAAAAACCACTTTTGGAAACCAAGAGGGAATTGATTGGCTTACCTAATTTTTCAAGTTCTATTTTCTGAATTTTTTTTTGTGTTGCAGAAACCAAAGGACTGAATATAAATAAGAAAATAATACCAGTAAGAAAGGAGGAAATAAAAATAGGAATACTAATTCTTAAAAGTGAGAGTCCGCTAGTTCGCATAATCAATAACTCTCGATTTTTTGTTACTCTAATAGTCCACAGCATTCCACCAAATAAAAATGAAAAGGGTAGTATTTCCATCAACATTTTCGGAAGATTTAAGGTGCCTAATTGAATTAATAACAAAAAATTATTATCAGAATAATCGGATAGTTTTTTTGCATATTCTACAATATCTCCAATGAATACTACAGAGGAAATAGCGAAAGATGTTACTAGGCAGGAAAATAAAAAGCTTAAAAAAATAAATTTGAAAAATTCTGTATTTATATTCATTTTTTTAAAAGTTTTGCAGATTTGAATAATTTTCTTTCATTCTCTATCAAGACTAAAGGAAAAATTATCATTAGTACCAATATAATATAAAATATAAGAACATTAGCTAATGAAAATTTGATGGTATTTAATATAACTATATAAATTGCTTGCACAGCAACAATAGTTCCTGAAATAAAACTGATTCTTTTTGTAGTATTATAATTTTTGCTATTCCCTAATAAAATACTGCAAGCTGCAACTAAGCTCATGAAAATAGCTAAGAAAGGAGAGGATATTCGTCTGTGACCTTCAGCAAGAAATTCATTTAATATTTTTTCATTAGTAATATCGTTTTCAAAAAAAAGTTCTTTAATGGATCTTTCTTCGACTTGTTTAAATCTTATATTATCATTTTTTTTTTCAACATTTATTTGAAATTCATATTTTTCAAATTTCATTATACTAGTTTTTAAATTATTTTTGCTAAAAAGAAACCTTGATCCATTGTATACGATGATGTGAGGTTGCTCTGATAAATTTGATATTTTACCCTCTTTAGCTATTATAGTGCTATCCAAATCCTTATTTCTAGTATCATGAATAAGAAGGTTGCTAAGCTTTCCATCTTTAGAAATTTTATCAATGTATACAGTTATATTTGGGTAAAGAGAGTGAAACTCTCCTTCTTGTAGAGAAGTGATAACAAGATTATTTCTTAAATCAGACTGAAAACTCTTAAATATCTTATAATTTTTAGGGCTTACATGAGCTTCTATTATGAATATCAAGCAGGCAACACATAAACCAAAAAATAAAGCAGGCAACATTAAAAGTGATTTTGAAATACCAGCGCACTCCATAGCAACAATTTCAGAGTCCGATTTTAATCTATTATACGAATAAGCAATAGAAGCAAAGGATATTAAAGGAAGTAATAAAGACAAAATTTTAGGGGCAATTAAACTAACAAACCAAAAATATACAGATAAAGATAAGCCTTTGTTTATTATAAGGTCTATATAATTTAAGGATCTTGATAGCCAAACTATTCCTGTTAAAACCAAAGATATGACTACAAAAGGTTTCAAAATATCTAAAAATAAATATTTAAAAATAGTAAAGTTGCTTAAGTTCATATTTTTTTCTTGTTAAAGCAATTATAATAACATAAAAATATATATTTAAATTAATTTGATAGGTATTTTTTATGAAAGTTAACTTTATTAATGATCTTAAAAATGATAGAGGAACTTTAGTTTTTTTATGTTTTAAAAATAAACCGCTAGATAAGTATTTAAATAATCTTAACAAAAAGTTTAAGGGTTATATAGATAAAGCAATTAAAATATCTGGTATGCAATACAATAACAATAGTTTTGTTGATTTAATAATTCCTCCAGGGACTAATTCAGACCGTATTATACTTTTTGGATTAGAAAAAAATAAGCTAATTAGCGAATATGACTTTGGAAAACTGGGAAGCTATATCACATCTGTTTTAAATAATAAAAAAATTAAGGATATTAAATTGATATCTTCAGATTTTGGTAAAAATATTACAAATGAAGTTAATATTCTTTATGGAATGGCATTAAACACCTACAGATTTAATAAGTATTTTACAGATGGTAAAAATAAAAGAAATAATTATTTTGAAAACTTAACAATGATATCAAAAAACTCTAATCATGTTAAGAAATTGTGGAACAGGTACAATGCTCTCAAAGAGGGTGTTTTTTTGACAAGAAATTTAGTAAGTGAACCATCAAATAATCTAACTCCTGTTCTGTTGGCTAAGGAGGCTCAAAAGTTAAATAGACTTGGTTTGAAGATAAATATTTTAGATGAAAAAAAATTGAAAAAACTAAAAATGGGAGCTTTATTAGGCGTAGCGCAGGGAAGCGCGAATAAACCATTTGTTGTTACTTTAGAATGGAGAGGAAACCCTAAAAGTAAAGTTACAGATTTTTCATTTGTAGGAAAGGGAGTAACCTTTGATACTGGCGGAATATCTATTAAACCCTCTAATGGTATGGAGGAAATGAAATATGATATGGGAGGTTCTGCAGTAGTCTTAGGTTTAATGAAAACACTTGCTTTAAGTAAAGTTAAAGCAAACATTGCAGCAGTAATTGGTTTGGTAGAAAATATGCCTTCTGGAACTGCTCAAAGGCCTGGTGATGTTGTAACTTCTATGTCTGGAAAAACAATTGAAGTAATAAATACAGATGCAGAAGGAAGATTAGTTTTAGCTGATGCAGTCTGGTATGCACAAAAAACATTTAAACCTAAAAATCTAGTTGACCTAGCTACATTAACAGGAGCGATTATCGTAAGTATAGGGCAAGAAAAAGCGGGCATGTTTTCTAATTCTGATATGCTCTCTGATCTATTAATAAAGGCAGGCAAAGAAGTAGGAGAACCTGTTTGGAATATGCCAATTGATAACAGCTATGAAAAAGATATTAGTTCTGACATTGCAGATATGAAGAATGTTGGTTCCGGAAGAGGAGCAGGTTCAACTGCAGGAGCTATTTTTATAAAAAGATTTATTGAAAACGTTAATTGGATCCATCTAGATATTGCAGGTGTGACTTGGGCTAAATCAGATAAACCTCTTACACCAAAAGGTGGAACAGGTTATGGAGTAAGGTTATTAGAACAAGTAGTCTTACAATATATAAATAACAATTAAAATTTACAAAAAAGAGAATATTTATTATGAAATTGAAAAAAACATTGTCTATAATAAAGCCAGATGCAATCAAATCAAAATTTCAGGGAAAAATATTAGATTTTTTAGAAAACAAAGGTTTTAAAATCATAGCTCAAAAAAAAATTAAGTTAACAAAAAGTCAAGCAGAGGCTTTTTATGAAGTGCATAAAGACAAACCATTTTTTAATGAGCTAGTAGAGTTTATGATATCTGGCGAAATATCAGTTCAGGTATTAGAATTAGAAGATGCAATATTATACTATAGAAAGGTGATGGGAAATACAGATCCCAATGTAGCTGATGAGGGAACAATAAGAAAGCTTTATGGAAGTAATATCCAGTGTAATGCAGTTCATGGATCAGATAGTGAAGAGAATGCAGATAATGAAATTAGCTTTTTCTTTAGTAAATTAGAGCTAATACCCTAAGTTATCAAAGCTTTATTTTCTTTAGTAATTTCTCCCAAATGAACAATAGGCTGTCCACTTTTTCTAAAGTAATTAATAACAAGTTCTTTCTCCTTTTTGGATACTACTAATATCATACCAATACCACAATTAAATGTTTTTATTAATTCTTTTTCAGATACCTTGCAATCATTTTTAAGCCAGAAATAAATATTATTTTTTTCTGCAAACGCCAACTTTTTTTTATTAATTATAAATCCATAGTTTTTAGACAACACTCTTTTCAAATTATCTATTATTCCTCCACCTGTAATATGAGCTATAGCGTTTATATTAATAGAGTTTTGTAAAGCTTTTAATACAGGTTTGACATAGATTTTTGTAGGTTTAATAAGTAGCTTTCCTAATGACGTTTTTCCGTAAATTTTCTTAGAGAGAGAATAATTCTTTTCATCAAGTATTTTTCCAATTAAAGAAAAACCGTTTGAATGAAGTCCTGAGCTAGGTAATCCTAGTAATACACTTCCTGGCTTAACTTTTTTATTTGGTAAAAGTTTATTTTTGTCAACTATGCCAACAGAAAATCCTGCTAAGTCATAACCTCCTTTAGGATAAATCCCTGGCAGTTCTGCTGTTTCTCCTCCTATTAGAGGACAATCAGCTTCTTTGCATCCTTTAGCAATGCCTTTAATAATAGATAAAAAAACTTTTTCATTTAATTTGTTAATTGCCAAATAGTCTAGAAAAAAAAGAGGTTTAGCTCCTTGTACTAAAATATCATTTACAGACATCGCTACTAAATCAATACCTATAGTATCAAATTTATTTAATTTTTTAGCAATTAATAATTTTGATCCTACACCATCTGTTGCTGCAACAAACAAAGGATTTTTAAAGTCTTTTGTATTTATTTTGAATAATCCGCCAAAACCTCCAACTTCTCCTAAAGAGTATTTATTTTTTGTATTACTTATGATAGGTCGCGCTATTTTAATAAGTCTTTCTGCTTTTTTTACGTCAACTCCGGATTTTTTATATGAAAAGTTATAGTCTTTTTTAGTGCTCATGTTAAAATACAATATACTTATTTTAATATTATGAAAGAAAGATTTTACATAAAATTTATATATTGTTTATTTTATCTAGTAATTATAAATATTTCTACAGCTTATGCTAATGATACACTAAAATCTACAGTCAATGGCATTTTTGTAGATTTTAAAATAGTAAAAGATGAGGATAACAGAAAAAATGCTTTACAAAAATCTTATTTAATTGGTTTAAAAAGATATTTAAGATGGATAACTGTATCTTCTGAGGAAACTATAGATAATCTTACAAATAGTATAGAAAGTAGTAATTTAGTCACAAGTTACTCAATAGAAAATGAAAAATTTAATGAAGAAAGATACAGTGCATTAATATCTGTCAATTATGATTTAAAAAAAATAGATAGGTTATTAAAAGAAAGAAATATAAAATATTATGCTGGAAATGGACCGAAAATTTTAGTATTACCATTGATGAGTTTTGATGATCAATTAGTATTGTGGGATGATCCAAACCCATGGTTTGAGGTATGGGTTGAAAGACCAATAGATGCTAATTTGACCGACTTTATAATTCCTGAAGGAGATGTTTCGGATCTCATCACAATAAGTGCTGAAGAAACTAGAAATTTAAATTTTAATAAAATTAGAAACATTGCTTTAAAATATGATGTTAAAAAGGTCATGATTCCCTTTTTAAAAATAGAAAAAAAAGAAAAAAAATACTTTCTTACTTTAAGATGTTTTGATGGACTGACTAAGGAATTATTTAATATAGAAGTTACTAAGGAGGTAAATGAAGCTAACTTTAGTTTAGCTTTGTTTGAAATATTAAATTCCTTTACAGGATTTTATGACGATTATTGGGTAACGGATAATATTAAAAAAATTGAGTCACAAATACTTATAGAGGCAAAATTTGCCTATGATAATTATAAAGACTGGATGTACATTAAGAAAGTAGTTATTAGTAGTGAATATGTTAATAATTTCAAAATACTAAAGTTATCTACCAGAGAGTCTAAGGCACAAATTAAAATTATTAATACAGAGCAATTTATTACTGAATTACAAAACAATAACTTAAGTATAAATAAAAATAATAATGTTTGGAATATTAAGAAGTACTTTTAAAATATCACATGAATAAATTTGTAATTGATAGAATTTTAATTTTAGTAATTGTTTCATCAATATTAATAGTTTCTATTTATTTTTCTAAATTACTAATTCCTTTTTTTACCGGTGCATTCATAGCATACTTATTAAATCCAATAGTGACTAAGGCAGAAGATAAAAAAATAAATAGAAATTTTAGTGCACTAATTGCAATAGTTTCTTTATTAGGGTTTATAATCATATTTTCTTTTTCTATTTTACCTTTGGTCATTCAGCAAACTATAGTTTTTTTGGAGAGATTTCCGAGTTTAATTGATAGAGCAGAAAATTACTTCTTATTATTATCTAGAGCACTAAAAAAATATAGTATAAATATTGATCATATTTCTATTCTAAAGGATTTTCACAACAATCTTGGTATAATTTTAAAATTAATAATAAATAAATT
>JAYYAX010000015.1:0-4885 GCA_036042925.1 Pseudomonadota bacterium | reverse complement strand
GATACCTTTTTTAATTTATCAGCACCCGTTTTTAGGAAGTTAAATTATCCTACAGTATTTTGTCATAAATTATTAATAGATGAGAGTAATATTATAAGTGGTATGGAAATGTGTAAAGAAGAACATAAAAAACTTACTCTAAACTATATGAATTCTTTAAACTTTAAAACTATTGCTATAGGAGATAGTTTAAATGACCTTGGGATGTTAGAAGAAGCTGATGTAGGTATTTTATTTAAATCTTCAAACTCTATAAAAAGTAAATACAGTCAGTATTTCAGCTGTGATACATACAGTGATCTCTTAATAAAAATTCATCAGACTTTTAACAAATAGTAAGGATAATTAAATGAAAAATATAACAAAAAGAAACTTTTTTAAGGGTGTTGCTTTTTTAACATTAAGTACATATTTATCAGGAAAAAGCAGCAACCTGTTAGCTCATAGTGAAAAAAAAGATGATTATAGAAAATCTAATTTTGGAAAAGATACTGATGCTTTAATAGTAGTTGACGTACAAAATGATTTCTGTCCTGGAGGTAGTTTGCCTGTTAAAGAAGGTAATACAATTATAAGTAAAATTAATGAAATACAGAAAAAATTCAATTATATATTTTACACTCAAGACTGGCATCCGGCAGATCACATTTCCTTTTCTACAAATAATGAGGGCAAAGAAATTTTTTCAACTATTGAAGTACCTTATGGAAAACAAGTAATTTGGCCACCTCATTGTGTTTTTAATACTAAAGGAGCTGAGTTTCATAAAGAACTAGATGTTAAATATGCTAATGCAATAATTAGAAAAGGATTTAGAAAAGAAATTGATTCTTATTCTGGTTTTTTTGAGAATGACAAGGTAACACCTACAGGTCTAGAAGGTTTGTTAAAGACTTTGAAGATAAATAGAGTATTCATTTGTGGTCTTGCATTGGACTTTTGTGTAAATTATACCGCTCTTGACGCAAAAAGTTTAGGATTTGAAACGATTGTGATAGAAGGAGCAACACTTCCAGTAGATATAGGAGAATCAGTTAAGAGTACACTTAGTGGCTTCAAAAATAAAGGGATTCATTATGGACAATTGGATAAATTTATTTAGTTTTCATTTAACCAATTTATAAATGCCTCAGAGTGCCATTCAATAATTCCTTCTACTTTAGCAAAGACTTTATAATCTTTATTAACAATAAAAGTAGTAGGCAATCCTCTTAGAGAAAATTTAGAAAGTACCTTTTTATCTTTATCAAAATATTTTTCTAGGGCTTCATACCTATTTTTTTTAAAAAATTTTTTGGCTAAGTCTAAACTTTTATCCTGACTTATTGTAATTACTCTAATAGAAGGTATTTTCTTCTGCAATGCATTTAGGCTTTTCATTTCTTTTATACAGGGCGCACACCAAGAAGCCCAAAAGTTAATAATAAAATAAGAAGCAGGTTTATCATTAAGCAATGTATAATTTTCTTTGTAGTTCATTAATTCTAAAGTATCAATATAATAAGGTTCTTTAATTATTTGTATTTTTTCTATATTATTTGATATTAAATCAAAAGTAAGATGGAATAAAAATAAAAGAGTAAGAAGCGATATTAAATTTTTTTTGATCATAATAAAATGCATAATGATATATAAATTATATGAAAAAAAAAATAAACAAAAAAAAAAGTAAAAATCTTTGGAGTGGTAGGTTTGCGCAGAGTCCTTCAGAAACTATGTTGAGAATAAACTCATCTATAAGTTTCGACAAAACTCTTTATGAAAAAGATATTTTAGCGTCGAAAGTACATGCCACAATGCTTAGTAACCAGGGTATAATTACTAAAGAAGAGCTTAAAAAAATATTGAATGGGCTTACGAAAATAGAAATAGAAATCAAGCAAAATAAAATGCAATTTAACGATAAACTTGAAGATATACATACTCATATAGAGTCTAGGTTAATTGAATTAATAGGAACACTAGGTAAAAAACTTCATACTGCAAGGTCTAGAAATGACCAAGTCGCTACAGATACTAAAATTTGGCTGAAAGAGCAAAATAGACTTATAGATAAATATTTAAAAAAACTGCAGCTATCTTTGATTGAAAAAGCAGAAGCAAATATATTTACTTACATGCCAGGATTTACTCATTTACAAGTTGCACAACCTATAACTCTTGCCCATCATTTATTAGCGTACGTAAATATGTTTGGTAGAGATAGAGCTAATAATAACAGCTTAATAGAAAGACATAATTATTCACCATTAGGTAGCGCTGCTTTGGCTGGAACTACATTTAATATTAATAGAGATGAAACAGCAAATAATTTAGGTTTCAAAGCACCAATGAGTAATTCAATAGATGCTGTATCAGATAGAGATTTTATTTTAGATTCATTAAACTTATGTTGTTCTATATCAATACATTTATCTAGGCTATCAGAAGAAATAATATTATGGAGTTCACCTGGTTTTAATTTTATAAATTTACCTGATACCTTTTCAACTGGTTCCTCAATAATGCCTCAGAAGAAGAATCCTGATGCAGCGGAGCTAATAAGAGGTAAAAGTGGAAGAGTTATTGGAAATTACGTAACTTTATTTAATATAATGAAAGCTTTACCATTGGCATATTCCAAGGATATGCAAGAGGACAAAGAACCTTTATTCGACAGCATAAAAACAACAAAAGATACTATTAATGTAATGTCTGAAATGATAAAAGAAATTACATTTAATCCAGATAAAATGTTAGAGATGTGTAATAAGGGGCATATTAATGCTACTGACGTAGCAGACGCTTTAGTCGCTGAGTTGGGAGTTCCTTTTAGAGATGCTCATATGATAACAGGAAAGCTAGTTGCCATAGCAGATAAAAAAAAAATACAAATACATGAATTAAATATTAGAGACTTTAAAAAAGTAGATAAGAGAATAAATAAGAATATTATAAATAAGATTACTCTACAGGCATCAGTCAAAAATAGAAATAGCTATGGAGGTACCAGTCCAGAAAATATTAAAAAAGAAATAATATTTTCTAAAGAAAAGTGGTGTAATGATTAGAATATTAACATTAGCCCTAATTATTTTAAATAATTGTGGTAAAAAGGGAGACTTATACTTAGACGGAAGAGAGTCAAACACTATTATTGAAATTGAAGAAGAAAGAATTTATAAATTTTAATGCATAATTTTAAATATAAAAAAAATAACTTATTTTGCGAAGGTGTTAAAGTAGAAAAAATTTGTAAAAATTTTAATACACCTTTTTACTTATATTCTAGTAAAACACTTATTAATAATTATAAACTTTTATATAAGATGTTAAACGGCATTAATTTTCTTATAGCTTATTCTGTTAAAGCAAATTCTAATCTCTCAGTTTTAAAAACTCTTGCAAAATGTGGAGCTGGTGCTGATGTAGTATCAATAGGAGAATTAAAGAAAGCGCTTAAAGCAGGGATCTCTAAAAATAAAATTGTATATTCAGGGGTAGGTAAAACTAAAGATGAAATAGCTTTTGCTCTAAAAAATAAAATAGAACAGTTTAATGTAGAATCTATAGAAGAGTTAGAGACTATAGCAAAAATTGCAGAACAGATAAAATTAGATGCGAACATAGCATTAAGAGTAAATCCAGATATTTCCGCAGGCGGACATCCTAAAATATCAACAGGAAAAAAAACAGATAAATTTGGTATTCCTATTTCTCAGGCTAGAAAGGTTTATGAGTTAGCAAGAAAAATTAAAAGTTTAAAAATTGTTGGTATAGATATTCATATAGGTTCACAAATTCGTCACTTAGCACCATTTAAAAAAGCTTTTAAGAAAGTTTTAAGCTTTTGTATAGAGCTAGACAAACTAGGTTTCAAAATTAAAAATATAGATTTAGGGGGAGGTATTGGTGTTAATTATGACACTGATAAGCAAGACGAACAATTTTTGATTGAATATACTAACCTTATTAAAAGTACTTTTAAAACAACCAAAAAAAAAATCATTATAGAGCCTGGTAGGTTCTTAGTTGCAAACTCAGGAATATTAGTTGCTAGTGTCTTATATAAAAAAACTATAGAAGGTAAAAATTTTCTAATATTAGATGCAGGAATGAATGATTTAATGAGACCAGCGTTGTATGATGCTAGGCATATAATTAGACCTTTAAAAAAAAAAGTTAAAAATACAACTGTAAAAAAATTTGAGGTTGTTGGGACTATTTGTGAAACAGCAGATATATTAGTAAAAAATGCAAATATATACAAATCAGTACAACAGGGTGACTACTACTTTATAGATAAAGCCGGTGCATACGGTCATGTTATGGCGTCAAGTTATAATAGTAAAAGCATAGCTAGTGAAATTATGGTAAATAAAAATGATTATAGTGTCGTAAAAGAAAGAATAGACCCAGAAGATATATTAAAATTTGAGAAAATTGCACCATGGTTAAAGAAAAACTAAATATTATAAAAAGAATTTCTTTTGTTTATTTAACTCACTTTTTGTTAAATTTAAAAATAAACGATCGATATTTATTTTTAATTTTATTATATGCTCAAATAGTAATTATTAGTTTATTATTCGGCGTTTGGAGTTTTTTTGGAGCAGTTTGGCACATATTTATAATTTTATTACATGCAGTGATATTGATATTTTTGATAAATCTATCAATAAAAAATTTTAAATATCACAATAGAAAAAAAACTTTGTTATGGATTGAGAGTAAGAATTTTAAAATAACTACGCCTCTCACTGCTTTAGAAGATAGCCCAGCTAATATTTATTATAATAAGCAAATCTGGTATTTGCATAAAAGTACTGTTAGAAAAAATCTAAAAAACATAAATTTTATTTTACCTAACGTTAGTCTTACTAAATATGATCCTTTGTATATAAGG
>JAYYAX010000014.1:0-22952 GCA_036042925.1 Pseudomonadota bacterium | reverse complement strand
CATTTCTTCATCTTATTCAGGCGATGATATAAATAATTATTCTATAACAGACCAATCTTCTACAGGTGCAGATATAACTAAAGCTTCTCCAACTATTAGTGGCTTAAGCGCACAATCAAAGTATTTAGATGAAAGTTATACCCTAGAAGGAATTCCCAGTATTAGCGGACTAAGTATTAACTATTCTTCTAGTGATTCTAATATAGCTAGTGTAGATTCTTCAACAGGAGCAGTCTCTATATTAACAACTGGAACATCTACAATTACTGCTTCAATTGCAGCTACATCAAATTATAATGCTGCAACTGCATCCTATATTTTAACTATTAGTACTAGACCAGCAAGTAGCGGTTCGCCATCACAAGTAGCTGCAGATTCTGCAATTAGGACTACCGCTTCTTCAGCATCTGGAACCAATAGTTCTAATAGTTCTAATGGAACTACTAATGTTGGTTCAGACTCTTATGCTGGAAGTTCAATAAATAATTCAGCGCAGGTAGTATCATTTAGTGCAAAAGTTGTAGTTCTAAGACCTGAGCAAACTCCTAAAGCTGAAGGAGTTTATGAGTTTAACAATGAAGAGTCAAAGCTTGATGATATTGCAAACGATAGTGAAGGATTTCAAAAATTAGGAGAAATTATCGGTATAACCGAATACTCTATAGAAATCAAAGCAGACGATTTATACAATTATACCTTAGAAGTTAGAGATGGAGGTATTTTGATTAAGCCAGCTAATCAAAAGTCACTTCTATTTGCAGAAAATTACAGGACTAAAGTAATTGATACTGCTATGGAAGAAGTACAAAAAAACTTTGGTATACCATCATTTCAAATTAGAACTATAGTACTAGATTTCTATAAAAGATATACTCAAGCTAATTAAATTATATTTTACTTTTTATATAATCTATTGTTTTATTAATAGCCTCTTCTGATTTATTCGGTTCTATTCCTCCACCTTGTGCCAGCTCTTTTTTGCCACCACCACCTTTTCCTCCTAGTATGGGAGTAATAAACCTAATCAATTCTACTGCATCTAATTTTTGAGAAAGTTTCGAAGAAACCCCTATAACAGAAGTAACTTTTCTTTCTGATTTTGAAATTAATATTGATATTGTATTATTTGAATTATCTAATAATTTGTCAGAAATAGCTTTAAGATTCTTTGAGTCTTTATTTGTAAAAATAGAATAATAGATTAGGTGATCATTTAAAGCCAATTTCTTCACATCTTCTTTTGAGGATGATGCATTTGTATTTACATTTTTTAATTTTTTTTCTAATTCTTTTTTTTCATTTATCAAATTACTCACCCTTTCAAATATAGAAGAGGTTCCAGTCTTTAGTTTCTCAGCAATTAACATAATATCATTTTGTGCTCTTTGTGTAGTTTCTAAAGCCTGAATTCCAGTAACTGCCTCTATTCTTCTTATGCCAGATGCTAAACTTCCTTCTGATACAAATTTAAATAGTCCTATTTCTCCTGTATTTTTAACATGTGTACCTCCGCATAATTCTATCGAATATGCCTTATTGGTATCATTGTCTTCAATTCCCATTTCTATTACTCTTACATCATCGCCATATTTCTCACCAAATATTGCCATTGCCCCTTTTGCAACAGCTTCATCTTTTTTTAAAATTGATTGGGTTACAGGAGAACAATCTAATATTCTTTTATTAATATCTTTTTCTATAGACATAAGTGTTTCCTGATCAATTTTTTCATTATGAGAGATATCAAATCTTAGCTTTTCTTCTGATACCAAAGACCCTTTTTGTGTTATATGTTTTCCTAGCTTTCTTCTTAAAGCACTATGAAGTAGATGGGTCGCTGAATGATTAGCTGTAACTTTTCTTCTTTTTTCTGTATTAATTTCTAGGCTTACTTTATCACCTTCTTTAATTTTTCCTTTGCTTAGAACTCCTATGTGTTCATATAATTTACTTTGAATTAATTGAGTGTCATGAACTTCAAACTGAAAGTCTTCTCCTTTAATAATTCCTGTATCTCCTATTTGTCCTCCTGCTTCTGCATAAAAAGGAGTTTGATCAAATATTAAAGATAAAGGCTGATTGATTTGGGACGCTTCTTTAATAGTATCTCCTTTAAAAACAATTTTAAGAACTTTTCCTGGAGAAAGGTCTTTTTCATATCCTAAAAAATTAGTGGGTTGTAATTCATTAGAAATTTGCTTCCAAATATTTTCATCAATATTTTGAGAATCTCCCTTCCAAGATTTTTTTGACAACTCCTTTTGTTTTTTCATCTCTTCAGTAAATTCTTCTAGATTAACTTTTTTATTTGCTGTCTTAAGAACATCTTCAGTTAAATCAAGAGGAAATCCATACGTATCATAAAGTTTAAAGGCAACCTTTCCTGAAAAAAATTTTGCATTGCTACCTTTAACTTTTTCATCTTCTAAAATTTTTAATCCCTTTTCTAAAGTTTCTAAAAACTTTTCTTCTTCATTTAGAATAGTTTTGGTAATTAATTCTTTATAACTAATCAATTCCTTATAATGTTTTCCCATTTGACTCAAAAGTGATGGGACTAGTTTATAGAAACTAGGCTCTTTTATATTTAAGGTATAAATTTGTCTAATAGCTCTTCTCATAATTCTTCTTAGCACATATCCTCTTCCTTCATTTGCTGGAATTACTCCATCAGATATAAGAAAGCAAGAAGCTCTTAAATGGTCACTTATTATCCTAAGTGGAATAGAAGTTTTTTCATTTTCCTGAATATTTAAAACTTCTTTAGTATAATCAATCAAGTGTCTAAACAAGTCTATATCATAGTTGTCAGACGTTCCTTGCAATACTGCAGCTACCCTTTCAATTCCCATTCCTGTATCAATAGAAGGACTTGGCAAAAGTTCCTTTTTTCCGTTTTTATGTTTGTTATATTGCATGAAAACAAGGTTCCATATTTCTACAAACCTATCTCCTTCATCGGGAGAACCTGGTAGGCCTCCTGAATACTTTTCTCCATGATCATAAAAGATTTCAGAACACGGACCACAAGGACCAGAGTCACCCATTTCCCAAAAATTATCTGAGGATGATATTTTTAAAATTTTTGAGTCATCAAAAGAAGAGACTTTTTTCCATATTTTATATGCCTCTTCATCTTCATGAAATACAGTAATAATTAATTTTTCAGAAGGAATAGAAAAGTTTTTAGTAATTAAATTCCAAGCTAATTCTATAGCATCTTCCTTAAAGTAATTTCCAAATGAAAAATTTCCAAGCATTTCAAAAAATGTATGATGTCTCTTGGTAAGACCAACATTTTCTAAGTCATTATGTTTTCCACCAGCTCTTACACATTTTTGCGATGTAACTGCCCTCCTTGAAGAGGGAGGGTTTTCAATACCAGTAAAAATATTTTTAAATTGCACCATCCCTGCATTAGTAAAAAGCAAAGAATCGTCGTTTGAAGGAACTAACGGAGAAGAAGGAATAACATCATGATTTTTACTTGAAAAAAAACTTAAAAATTCTTTTCTTATATCTGTCAATGATATTTTTGTCATGAATTTAGTTTATATAACTTAATTCTCTAGAGCAATCTTTTCATCTTCAACAGTTTTATTTTTACCTCTAATTAAATCTTCTATCTCATTTGAAATTTCTTCATTTTCTAATAGGTACTTTTTAGCATTTTCTCTACCTTGCCCTATTCTCTCTCCTTTATAGCTATACCAAGAGCCAGACTTTTCTACTATTCCTGATAAAACACCTAAATCAATTATTTCACCTTCCTTGGAAATTCCTTCACCGTATAGAATATCAAATTCAACTACTTTAAAAGGCGGCGCGACTTTATTTTTAACCACTTTAACTCTGGTTTGATTACCTATAATTTGGTCCTTGTCTTTAATCTGTCCTATTCTTCTAATATCAAGTCTTACAGAAGAATAAAATTTCAATGCATTTCCACCAGTTGTAGTTTCAGGACTACCAAACATAATTCCTATTTTCATTCTTATTTGGTTAATAAATATTACCATAGCATTGGTTTTAGCTATTGAAGAAGTTAACTTTCTTAAAGCTTGACTCATTAACCTTGCCTGTAGACCTACATGAGTATCACCCATATCACCTTCTAGTTCAGCTTTTGGAACTAAGGCCGCAACACTATCAATTACTAAAACATCAACAGCTCCAGACTTTACTAAAGTATCAGCAATTTCAAGCGCCTGTTCACCAGCATCTGGCTGAGAAACTAATAGCTTGTCAACATCAACTCCAAGGTTTTTTGCGTATACTGGATCTAAAGCATGTTCAGCATCTATAAAAGCGCAAATTCCTTCTTTTTTCTGTGCGCTTGCTACCACTTGCAATGCTAAAGTGGTTTTTCCAGAACTTTCTGGGCCGTATATTTCTACTATTCTTCCTTTCGGTAGTCCTCCAATTCCCAATGCCATATCTAGTCCTATCGAGCCTGTAGATATCTCCTCAATGTCTATAGTTTTGTTATCTCCTAAACGCATTATGGAACCTGTTCCATATTCTCTTTCTATTATCCCTAAAGCGCTTTCTAAGGCTTTTGTTTTATTATCTGTACTCATATAGTTCTTTCTATGTTCTATTAATGTTCTATTATTTATATAACAGTTTTAATTTAAAATCAATTTATTATACATTACTATACAAAAGTTTGAAAGGTTTGATGTTAGCATATTAGAAATAGTTAGTTAATCTTATTCCTATATAATTGTCCTTTCTAAAACTATACAAAGTGTCAGCTTTTTTTAAAGACCAATAAAAACGATAGTCAGCCGTAATTCTTAATGTTTCTCTCAGCCTTGAGCTTATTTCTATACTTCCAATATTACCATTACCATCCATATCTAATGATAATGTTTGAGTTATTTCAGTCCCATCGACATCATTTAAACTTATTCTTGAACCCAGAAATAAATCATTTTGAAATATATCAGTAGAGCTACTTCCTCTGTCATCATTGCTATATTCTAAGAATAAATTTAAATCCCACATCTTCTGATAAAGCCTAGTTTTTATATATTCTAAGCCCGTAATATATGAATAATAATTTTGTCTTTTATAAAGTGAGTTTTTTTGACCATTTCTTTTTATTCCCTCAAATTTATAGATAAATGGACCGCTCACTTTTTGAATAAAGGATCCGAATTGAGAGACTCTTTCATACCCTGCAAAATACTTTACTTGACCATTTTCTATTTTTGGAATAGTAGATGTATCTCTAGAGGTTCCTCTAAAAAGTTGAAAAGATATATCAGTGTTACCGAAACTATTTTGCCATTTTGCTGCCCAGCTAGGTGTTTTTTCTCCTGCGCCTCCCTCATATACTGTGTTATAATCTTCTGTAGGCAAATTTAATCTTAGTCTTCCTTTCTTACCGACCTGAGAAGGTTTATGAAATTCTGGCATGTAAATTAGGTCTATGAAACCAAAGTTATTATCAATATAGGAATATGAAATTAGTGTTTGCCCTAGCTTTGATTTTTCTTCACCAGAAGCATTGTCAGGACTATTTACAATATCAACTAAATTTTTTAGTTCTGTAACACCCCAAAAAATTTTTTCTTTTCCAATTTTTAGCTCGCTTCTCTTATTAAAATAAAGAATATATCCTTGAGAAATATCAAATAAACTTCTTTCTTTGTCGAAATGGTCATATCTGTAGTTAGGTACAAATAAAAAGTTGGTGTTTTGATTGGGTTCTACAAATAGTTCTGAGCTCAATTCTATAGCATATGTATTTTTTTGACTTTGGTAGGACGTGTCTTTATGAAATAATCTTGTATGAAAAGTTTTTTCACTGTCTAGACTCCAATATATATTTGCAGAAAAGCAAATATTGAAACTACTATATAGTAGTAGTAAATAAAAAAAAAATTTAATCAAATTACCTTACTCTGGAAAGAGATTTTTGATTAAAGTCGCTTTCAGATAAACCTACTTTGAATTGGATGTTTTCTACTAAAAGGTCAGTAGATTTTCCAGTTTGATGATTTATCATTTTGTAAATACTTGGTCTCCAAAATTTATCTAAATAAATCTTGTAGTCTCCGAAAGTTAGAGTTTTTAGCAGAGATTTTTTTCTATCATAATATTCAATTTTCCAAACTCTATGAGCTTCTGTATCATCTAACCATAATATTTGATAGCTATATCCAGAGCTTTTTTCTACTGGAATACGTGAAATAACATGACATTGTAGGTCATTGTTTCCAGGACATGGAACAATTTTTAAATATTCGCGCCCAGTATATTTTTCTAATTCTTGACTGCCCAAATCTTCATATGCAAATTCTGACCCTACAAACGATCCAGATCTATTTTCAGAGGTAATCCTTTTAACTCGCTTTAAAGCAGGTAGATACAACCATTGATCATCAGGTCCCGTTTTATGAGTAAATGTAAGAGTTGCTGTACCTTTTACATCTCTGGGACTATCAAATATAAATAATGTCTTGTCACCGTCATCATTAACTTCTAATGTTTTTCCTCTAAAATAGCGAGTAGTCTCCTCGCCTTGTTTATTCCTTAAAGTCATAATTTGGGTTGAAGTGAAATCACCAAATCCTTTGTCATAATTATAAGCATCAGTTGAAATTTTTAAGGCTTTATTATTTTCTCCTGATGAAATTGAAGGAAAATATATAATAGAAATAAAGAAAATAGAAATTAGAAGGATATTAATTTTTGTAGTATTTATTTGCATTTGTTTCTCCTAGACTTTTATTTTTGATTGAAGGGATGAATTTTTTAGAAGATTAAACTTTTCTAGAGTGATTAATAATGTTGGAAGAAAAAATAAATCTATGAACAAAGCAATTGCTATTGTTATGGCTGTAAGTAAGGCCATATCTGAATTAACTTTAAAACCAGATAACGATAAAATTGCAAAGCCTGCTACAAGTGCAATTGTGGTAGTACTTAAGGCAAAACCAACGTTTTTAAATGCATACTTTGTTGCTTCTTCTGGAGATAGTTTTTCTTCCCTTATTCCTCTTAAGTATTTACTTAGATAATGGACAGTATCATCTACTACTATTCCAAGCGTCATTGCAGCTACTACAGAAAGAGCTACTCCTACTTCTTCAAATAAATATCCCCATAGACCAAAACCCACTGCGGCAGGAAAAAGGTTTGGAATGAGACTTATTAATCCCATCCTAAAGCTCTTTAAAGCTATAACTAATAAAAAGGAAATTAGAACTAAAGCAGCCGAAGTACCAACTAGCATAGAGTCTATATTTCTTTTTGAAAAATGAGAAAAAATCATAGATAGTCCTGTCCCATTAGTTTTAAATTCAGGAATTTCCTGATCAAAGTAGTTTTGTATGATTGCGTCTAACTCTCTAACGTCATCATTTGAAGCATTTTTAATATTGACTGTTAGTCTTGTTGATGACTTATCAACATTAATTCTATCATTTAGATCTAATCCAAACGGAACTGATAATTCATATAATAAAAGATATTGTGCTGCTAATTCTCTATTTTCAGGAATTGAATAATAAGAGTCTACATCGCTATTCATAGCTTTATTTAATCTTTTAATAGTATCAGACACCGTTGTTACATGATTAACATTAGGCTCCATTCTTATTCTGTTAGCTAATTTATCAAGTTTTTCCCAGTATTCAGGGCTATTTATTCCATCTGCTTCTCCAGATGGAATTGAGTATTCAATGGTATTTAATCCTGTCAAGTTATCTTCAAAAAAATCTGAATGTGTTCTAATTTCAAATCTTTTATCAAAATACTTAGTCCAAGTATCATCCAGTTTTATTTTTGTAATACCTAATGAGACTACTACTATAAGCAATCCATTAGACACAAGGAGTATTTTCCTATTATTTACAACGAAGTCACTCAAACGACTCATAAAGTTTTCTGCTCTTGAATAACCAGTAGCCTTAATTTTGGAAGGAATTATAACCAACAAAGCTGGTAATGTTACTACAGCATGGAAGAAAAGAACCAAATTACCAAAGGACATCATATAGCCTAATTGTCTAAATGGCGGAGCTTCTGAAAAATGCATGGTCAGGAATCCTATAGCCGTAGTTATAGCAGTCATAAAAACTGGCTGCAAATTTACTCTTAATGACTCATCCACTGCATCTTTTCTATTTTTACCTAGCCTCATATGTATTTTTTGGGTGCTCATAATATGTACACAATGAGCAATAGTAAGAGCCGACAACATTAAGAACGAATTAAAAGTTGCTGCGTTAAGTATAAATTTAAACCAACCTGCAATACCCATCATGCCAATAACTGAGAAAATAACTATAAAAGCTGTAAGTATAGAACCAACCAAAGACCTTAAGGAAATTCCAGCAACTAAAAATATTACTAGAAGCATCAAGGGAGTTAACAGCCCCATATCGCTGAGAGATACTTCAGTAAAGGCCATAGTTAGAGGTACTCCACCTGAAATATAAAAATTTACGTCAGGATATTTTTCCTTTAAATCTTTTTGAATTGGGCGAATAAAATTCATTACTTCCTTAACCACATTCCCGGCAGCAACAGGATCATCTGGCTTAATTATGGTAACATTTATGGCAGTAAATTTACTGTCTGGACTTACTAAGAGATTTACTAGCATCGGCTCACTTAAAGCTACATTTCTAGCATTTTCTGCAACATCTAAACTGATTGAGCCTTCGGAAACTAAATCACTTATTATTATATTGTCTCCTTTTGCTCTGGTCCACTGGAAATTAGTTACAGAGTCTACTCTGCTGGATGCAGGAGTCTGCCAAAGCTTTTTTGTTAAATCTCTTACAATTTTTAAATTATCAGAAGTAAAAATATCATTGTTTTTAGGTGCAACTAAAATAAAAATATTATCATTTTTAGTGTAAGTATTTTCTAATGTCTCCAAAGCTTGTAGGTTGGGATCACCCTTAGAAAAAAAAATTCTGTTGTCAGGATTTTGCGACAAACCTTTTAGTCCTAAAGCACAAACAATAGTAAAAATTATACTAATTAATAATAAAGTCCAGGGTCTTTTTAAGACGAATTTTCTATAATTTGTCTGTAAGTTTTTAATTTTTGTCATAATATCCTCTAAATAAAGTATTTATATACGAAAAAAAATTTAAAATATATTAGTTTTTAGCATTTATTATTTGCCTCGATTATAAAGTGTTATAACCAAACCCTAAAAATAAATTTTTTATAGATTATTTGATAGCATTAATTAAAAATTTGCTTTATTGATACGTAGTAGAAGATTATTTTTAAACTTTAAACTATGAGAAAAAAAAATAAAAAAAATTATCCATTTTGGTGGAGAGAAGCTTGCAAGGATCTTTCTAAAAAAGATAACATAATGAAAGAATTAATAGCCAGGTATTCTGATAAAAGCTTAAGCACTATTAAAAACCCTTTTTACTCTTTATCAAGATGCATAGTAGGACAACAAATTTCTGTACAAGCAGCTGATGCGGTTTGGAAGCGATTAGCTAATAATTTTGATATTTATGATGAAAAATGTTTTAAAAATGCAAAGCCAATTTATTTAAAAGAGTTGGGTCTATCAGAAAGAAAGTCAAATTATCTAATTGGATTATCAGACTATATGAGTAACAACAAGAATTGTTATAATTATTGGAACAAATTAAGAGACGATGAAGTTTTTTCAAAATTAATAGAAATTAGAGGAATAGGCCCTTGGAGTATAAAAATGTTTCTTATGTTTTCTTTAAATAGAAGCGATATTTTTTCTGCAGAAGATTTAGGATTATTAAAGGCAATTGGAAAAAATTATTATAATGGTAAAACACCAGATAGAGATTTAGCGAATAATCTTTCATTGAAATGGACGCCTTGGAGAACAGCGGCTTCTTGGTTTTTATGGAGAAGTATAGATCCTGAACTTGTGACATATTAGCTTCATGAATAAAAGCAAAACAGTTTTATTTTTTGTAACTGAGGACTGGTACTTTATATCACATAGATTAAAATTTGCATTATTTTTAAAAGATAAAGGATTTAAGATTCATTTGTGCAGTAAAGATACAGGGAAATTTAAAACCATAATAGCAAAAGGCATTAACTGCTATGATATCAAGTCTCAAAGAAAATCATTGTCAGGCTTTCATTTTTTATTTGAGGTAGTATCTTTTTTAAAATGTATAAAAAGCGTTAGACCTAATATATTACATCTGATCTCTCTAAGACCAGCAGCAGTAGGTTTGCTCGCTTCGTTATTTTATAAAAATACTAAAGTTTTTATAACTTTTACTGGGTTAGGTTATATTTTTATTCGTAAAAACCTCATTTCTAAAATACTCAGATTTTTTTTAAAAATATTCTTTTTTTCTGTTTCCAGAATTAGAAGAGCAGTTGCTATTGTTCAAAATAAAGACGATTACAGATTTTTTTTAAAAAACTATTTTTTCAAGAAAAATAGTATTTTTTTGGTCAGAGGATCAGGAATTGATCTCAAATACTTTAAAAAAGTAACAGAACATAAAAGCAAAAAAGTTTTCATTTGTTATGTAGGAAGAATTATTGAAGATAAGGGAATTAATTTTTTGATAGAAGGTTTTAAGTTAGCAAAAAAAAAAAATAATAATTTATGTCTCTTACTAGCAGGCAAGGTTGATAATGAAAACCCAACTTCTTTACATAAAGAAGAATTAATGAAAACATTAAATTCTCCAGATATCAAGTATATGGGCAACGTAGAAAATGTTAGAAAGTTATTAAGTAAAGCTCATATTGGAGTTTTATTAAGTAAAAGAGAGGGACTTCCTATGAGTCTTATGGAAGCAGCAGCACTAGGAAAACCAATCATTGCTACTGATGTTCCGGGATGCAGAGAAATTGCTGTTGATAAATTTAATGCAATTACAGTTAGGCCAGGAGATGTCCAGGCACTGAAAGAGGCAATTTTAAAGTTAGCCAATAATAAAAGTTTAAGGTTGCAATATGGAAAAAATAGTAGAAAAATTGTAGAGGGTGATATGGAAGACGTGAAAGTTTTTGAAAAATATTTAGAAATTTATAGTTATTAATTTGCCTATGAAAAAAAACGTAGATAAAAGTATAAAAATTATGGTTATTGGTTTAGGTTACGTAGGTTTACCATTAGCTCTAGAATTATCTAAATATTTTATTGTAAAAGGTTTTGACGTTAATAAAAAAAGAATTCAAGAACTAAAAAATAATATTGATATAACAAATGAAATTAAAATAAAAAAAAATTTTTCAACTTCCAAGATTAATTTTACTTACAAGTTTCTAGAATGTAGAACTTGTAATATTTTTATTATAACTGTTCCGACTCCTGTAGATAAAAAAAATGAACCTGATTTAAGAAACCTCTATGATGCTTCGGATATAGTTGCTAAACTACTTAAAAAGGATGACATTGTTGTGATAGAAAGCACAGTATATCCAGGTGTAACTGAAAAAATTATTGCTCCTATTATAGAAAAAAAGTCAGGTATGATCGCAGGGAAAGATTTTAATATGGGTTACAGCCCTGAAAGAATTAATCCAGGAGACTCTAAGTATAAAATTACAAACATTAAAAAAGTAGTTGCTGCAGACAACAAAAAAACTCTCAATAAACTTAGCAAAGTTTACAAAAAAATTATTAAGGCGGGAATTCATAAAGTTTCAAGTATAAAAGTAGCAGAAATATCTAAAGCAATAGAAAATGCTCAAAGAGATATAAATATTGCATTTGTAAATGAAGTTGCAATGATATCGAAAGCTATGAATATTAGTTCTTATGAAGTACTAAAAGCAGCTAATACTAAATGGAACTTTCTAGATTTTAAACCTGGTCTGGTAGGAGGACACTGCATAGGTGTAGACCCTTTTTATCTTGCAAAAGCTGCAAAAGTCGCAGGACACAATCCTGAGGTAATACTTTCAGGTAGAAAGATAAATGACTCAATGCCAAAGTTTATTTATAAACACGCTACAAAGCGTCTAAAGAAAAATTCAAGAATTCTAATATTAGGACTGACATTTAAAGAGAATGTAAAAGATATAAGGAATTCTAAGTCTGCGACGCTAGCTAAGCTTTTTGCAGATAATGGGTATGATGTTGAAGTTTATGATCCTGTGGCGGACAAAAAGCAGGCATTTTTAGAGTATGGTATAAAATTAAAAGTTCCAAGAAAAAAATACGATTGCATTATTGTATCAGTCTCACATAGAGAATATATGAAAATGTCTGAAAGAAAAATATTGGAATTATTCAAGAATCCTAGTTTATTAATAAATATTAAAAATATTTGGAATGAAATTAAGTTTCCGAATTACATATCCAAATGGAGTTTATAATTGAAAAAGCAGGACAATAGTTTCTCAAAAAAAATCTCTAATTTTTATGACAATATTGCTAAAAGTAGAAAAAAATGGATAAAAAAAAGTTCTGCCTTTCATAAGGAGGACAGTTTAAACTTTAATGAGTTTATATTACCTCGAAGTAAAGTTTTAGAACTAGGATGCGGTACAGGTAATTTACTTAAGAGTGTAAATCCAAGTCATGCTGTTGGGGTCGATATAAGTAAAGAAATAATAAAAGAAGCAAAAAAAGAGCATAAAGAAATAAAATTTTTTCATGGTGATATTTCTAAATTATCGTCTATTTTGGATAGAAATGAAAAGTTTGACTATATAATTTTAAGTGACACTATTGGATACTTAGAAGATATACAAACCACATTAGAAAGTCTTCACCAATATTGTAACAAAGAAACGAGATTAATAATCTCATATTATTCTCCAATGTGGACACCTATTTTTAGTTTAGCTACATTATTTAGGTTTAAAATGCCAGAAATCAAAACACAGCTTTTGAATTTAAATGATATAAAAAATTTTTTGAATATAGCAAATTTTGATGTAGTCAGATTAGAAAAAAAAATACTATCTCCTTTAAAACTATTTGGAATTGGAAGAATTATAAATAGATATTTAGCTACAATGCCAATTCTTTCATTTTTTTGTCTTCGACATTATGTGGTTGCAAGATCATTAAAAAAAGCATGTAAAGAGGAGTACAATTCTGCAAGTATAATTATTCCATGCAAGAATGAAGAAGGAAATATTGAGCAAGCTATAGCACGTTTGCCAAAGTTTTCAAAAAATCTAGAAGTAATTTTTGTCGAGGGAAATTCTAAAGATAAGACATGGGAAAAAATACAAGTTATAAAAAAAAAATATAACACTCAAGGATCTCGTTTTAAAATTAGAAGTTTTAAGCAAAAAGGAAAAGGAAAAGCGGATGCAGTTTTTATGGGTTTTGAAAAGGCAAAAAATGAAGTTTTATTTATTCTTGATGCAGATTTAACAGTACCTCCAGAAGAGTTACCAAAATTTTGGAAAAAAATTTCCTGTGGTGAAGCTGAATATTTAAATGGAACCAGACTTATTTATCCTATGGATAATGATGCGATGAGGTTTTTAAATTATTTAGCAAATAAAATGTTTTCAGTAATTTTTAGTTGGATTTTATCACAGCGTTACACAGATACCCTATGTGGTACTAAAGTAATTACAAAAAAAAATTATCAAAAAATTAAAATAAAGAATAAAGACTTAGGAAATTTTGATCCCTTTGGAGATTTTTTTATTATTTTTGGATCTTCAAGACTATGTTTAAAAATGAAGGAAATTCCTATAAGGTATAAGGCAAGATCTTACGGTGAAACCCAAATATCCAGATTTTCTCATGGGCTTATGCTCATTAAAATGGTTATTTTTGCTTTTTTTAAAATCAAAGCTATGTAATGTACCAAGCAACTTTTATATTATTTTTTGCATTTGCGTTAAGATTAATCAATCTTTTTTTCAATAATCTTGATATAAACACGTATCTTACTGAGGACCAGCTTATGTACTGGGACTGGTCAATAAAAAAGGCCTATACACTAAACAGCATCGAAACTAAAACCCAACTTTTAGAAAGGATGCCAGCTTCATTTCTTTTTTTTCAATTTTCGATTTGGCTTTTAGGAGAAAACTTATTTTCTGTACTTTTAATGCAAATATTTATTGATTCAATAAACTGTTTAATTATTGCATATATCGCTAAAAGTTTAAATAAAAAACTATTTTTTCTTGCAGGTATTTTAGCGTCAATTTCTCCACTAATGATTATCATTAGTTCGCAAATTTTGTCAGATACTATTTTTCTCTTTTTTTTTAGTTGCTATATATATTTTTTCTTAAATTTGTTATTAAATAAAAATAAAAATTTTTTTTATTATGCAGGAGTTTTCTTGGGACTATCATTGTTTACGAGAGTTACTGTTTTACCTTTAATATTTATTACCTTAATTATTTCTATTTATATATTTTATAAAAATAAAATCAAAGAGCTTAAAATAGTGAGGTTAACTTTTACTTTTTTGTTTATATCCTTTTCTTTATCTTTTCCAAGAATATTCAATAATTATATCACTTACAATACAACCTCGCTTACCTCTCAATCAGGAGCACACTTAGCTTATTGGTTAGTTCCTGGAGTTCTAGATTTTGAGAATAATGAGGAAAGACTTAACTACAAAAAAAAAATTCAACAGATAGAAAAAAAAATAGAAAATGAGACAAATCCATTTATTAATAGCGCATTGTTAAAAGAAGAAGCTCTTAATACATTATTTTCTGCTAATAAAAAATCAATTTTTTTTGCATGGTCTAAAGGAATTATTTACAATACTTTTTCACCACCTATTTTGTTAGATAAAAGAATAAGAAGTCTTCCCCATCCATCGTTTTATAATAATAATAGAAATCTTAAAAAATGGTTAACAAAACTTTTTTTTGACAATACCTTTAAAAATTATAGGCTGGCTTTTGTGTTTTCTTTTATTACTTCAGGAATATTTTTAGTCTTACTTTTATTTGGAATTTTAGTTTCATTAAAAAATTATTTTAGTCAATCCTTAATTTTTTATTTAATTTTATTATACTTTTTTACTTTAACTGGACCAGTTTTTTCTCCAAAATATATTCATCCACTATTGCCCTTTTTTATATTTTTTGAGTCTTTGGGAATTTTAAAACTTCGTGAGTCTTTTTCCAAGTTTTTCAAAAAGGCATAGTGTTACAAGCATCTCCATAAATGGTATTACAGTTGCTAAATATCTTGTTTCAAACATCCCATTCAAACTGAAAAAAATAACTCTAACTAAAAAGTATGAAAGGGCTATAGATCCAAAAAAAAGAGTCAAACTACTTTTACTTTTAAAAAAAGTAAAAAATAAAGAGTATGCAAATAAAGCAAGTAAGGAAAATTTATATATAGCATTAGTTCCTTTTGAAAAAGACCTAATGGGATACTTTTGAACTTTTGATAGCAATATACCTATATTGCCCTTGTATGCAAATAGCCTTTCGTCATGACTTAATCCTCCACTTGGTATTTCATTAGGCCAGCCAAAGCTAGAAAAAGGATTAAAAAACATTTTGGAAATTCTTTTTAAAGGATTTTCTATCCAATACTTGATAGGATAATTATTTCTTTTATATTCTGATATAGCATTAAAGTTATCGTCAATTTTTTTTGGAAAAGGCATACCATTTAACTTTTTTAGTTCTTTTAAAAGTTTTTGTATTTCGATTTTTTCATTATTATCAAAGTATGCATATTCTGGAATAAAAATTCCGACATAATTTTGTCTGTTAACACCCCAAAGAGAACCAGGTTTTTCATATTCATGAGTTATCCAAGTTTTTGTCCAATTTAAATAACCAATTGGAGACCTACTTCCATCAGGCATTATCATGTTAGTAGGAAGCAATGAAGGAAGATTTACTGTAATATTTCTCAGTGTCCATATACCCCAACTTAAGGACAGAAAGAAGGCTACAGAAAGACCGCATAGAACACCTCTCCTAATACCATGTAGGTAGATGCAGCAAAAAGCCACAGGAATAGTTAAAAATATATTATCAAGTCTAACCCACGTTGCTAAAATTAAAGCTACAGATACAGAAAACACTCTAATTTTTTTTTCATTAAATGAATGTAGTAATTCTGCAATTAAAAAAAGCGTAAATGCAATAGAAAGCGTTTCTGTTTGTATATATCTAGGCCAGGCTATTAATAAGGGGGATAAAGATAAAATTATTCCAAAAAATATTAGAAAATTTTTTTCTTCAATATTTTTTCTTAAGGCAGATAGTAGATAAAAACAAAAAAAACAATATATAAAGGTCTGAATTATTCTTACAGCGCTATTGGATTGTTCAAAAAAATACCAAATAATTGCTATAAAAAAATCGTAGCCAGGACCATGATTGCCACCAAAATGAGGAACACAATCATCAGAATATGGATCTGACAAAGATACACCACAGCCTCTCAATATATTTTTAGCGACTGTAGAATAAATATCATAATCGCCTCCCGTCTCTGGAAATAAAAATATAAATACTAATCTAACTAAAAAGCTAAGTGCGAAGCATGAATATAAAATATAATTAAGTGACATTTGTTTAAAATATCTTATATATGTAGGTAAAACAATAATACGATAACGATTATATTATTTTTCAGCAATAGCAAGCCAGGAATAGCCGTGCCTATGCTTAATAATTAGTTTTTTAAAACCAACATTCTTAAGTAAAGTTTGTAACTCCTCTTTTTTAAAGTACTTTGAATAACTCGGATTTAACTGATCAAAAATTATATAGTTTCTTTTTTCAAAAGAGCATTTATTAAAAACTTTTATCATGTATGCTTTCATGGGAAGATTCATAAACTTACATAAAAAAATATAAGCAGAACAGCAATAGTTTAAAAAGGTGCACAGCATTCTAAGAAAAGAATCAGGTATTATTCTAGTAATTCGTCTTAAATTATTAAACAAGATTATATAGAGTTCATTTCCTTCATATCCATAAACCCAAATTATAAATTTCCCACCTTTCTTTATGCTATTAAAGATTTTTTTACAAGCTAACTCGTACTCTGGAATATGGTGAATAACACCTAAGGAAAAAACAAAATCTACTTTATTATCGAATTTCAGATCTTCAGCTTTAATATTTAAATATTTAATCTTTAAACTATTATTTTTATTATTTTTCTTCGCAATCTTTATTGCTTTAGAAGGCTCCACTGCAAAAATTTCTTTTGGATTAAATGTTATTAGATTTCTTATAATTCTTCCCGAACCAACTCCAACTTCCATTATTACTTTATTTTTAATGGCAGATAAGCAAAAAGGCTTAACTATATCTTTGAGCATCTTAACTGAACCCCAATAATCATCTACATTTGAATCTATTAAAAACTGTTCTCCAAAATCTTTATATGAATCTTTGTGATCAATTCTCATAATTATTCCTTTTTTTAAATTAGATTTATTTTAGATTATTTTCTATACATTTCTCTAATATATATAATGACCATATCATTTTTCTATTATCTTTTCCTTTGTAATGGCCATCTAAAATTTTTGATAGTTTTTCTTTATTCACAAATTCTAAAATTTTTGCATTATTAGACAACAAGGTATCGGATACTTTATTTTTTAAGGAAGTTCTTAACATCTTTGCTAAAGGAATAGCAAACCCGTGCTTTCTTCTCTTTATAATACTTTCGGGTAATTTATTTTTACTAAGTTTTCTGAGAATAGTTTTAGTGCCATCCTTAATTTTATATTTATTTGGAATTGATGAAGAAAATTCAATTAATTTCTTATCTAAAAAAGGGGATCTTACTTCTAGGCTATTGTACATAGAGGCTCTATCAACTTTCAACAATATATCATTAGGCAAATAGTTTTCAAAAAAAATCTTTGTTATCTGATCATGAATTTTTAAATTAGTAATTTGAGAATTAGATCCCAAATAATCGATCACATTATTGTGTTTAGAATATAATTCAAAAAAATTTTTAGAGAATATTTTTTTAATATCAGATTCTGTAAAAGATGAAAGCCATCTGAAAATTTGCTGATTTGCATTGTATCCCACTCCTTTACTAATTTGAGTAATTAGAAAAAGAATATTCATATAATTATCCTTACTTTTTATGTTTCTAAAAATGGAATAAAATAATTTTCCAACTGATTTAGGGAAGAGACTTAAAATTTTCATTATGGGGAGGTATTTAAAAGGAGAATATCCGCTAAAAAGTTCATCAGCCCCATCACCTGAAAGTACTACTTTTACATGCTGTTTGGCAAACTTTGATACTAAATAAGTAGGAATAATAGATGGATCATTTATAGGTTCATCGAGTTTATTTTCTATTTCCAGCAAACTATTTATTAAATCTTTTTCATTTAGATAAATTGAATGATTTTTTATGTTCAAATGTGATGATACGATTTCAGCATATGTTGACTCATCATAGCTACTATTTTCCATTTTTACAGTAAAAGACTTTATATTTGAAGAAAATTTTTTACTGTAATAAGAAATCAAGCTCGAGTCTATACCACCAGACAAAAACAATCCTACAGGAACATCTGCTATTAATCTATTTCGGACGCTTTGTGAAATTAGTTGATCTAATTTAGTTAAAGCAATTTTTTCAGAAAGTTTTTTTTTGGATTTGAGGTTAAGTTTCCAGTAGCTTTTAGAAATAAGTTTATTGCTTTGATATTTAAGAAATTGGCCTGGGTATACTTTATTTATACCTGCTATTAATGTTTTTTCTAAAGATATATAGTCCAAATGCAAGTAATCAGCTATCGCTTCGTAGCTCAGCTTTTTTTTTATAAGAGGAAATTGCGTTATGGTTTTTACTTCCGAACCAAATAATAAATGGTTTTTATAAAAAGAATAAAAAAGAGGCTTTTCACCTGTCCTATCTCTAGCAAGATACAAAGAGTCTTCTTTTGCATTGTAGTAAGCAAAAGAAAACATTCCATCAATCATTTTTAGCGTTTCTTCAATACCAAAATTAATGAGAAGCTTAAAAAGAACTTCAGTATCTGAAAAATCAATAAGCTTTATTCCAATTTTTTTTAAATAGTTTGCATGTTTTTTATATCCATAAATTTCACCATTAAAAACTAAGCAATCTTTAGTTTCTTTATCAAAAGTAGGTTGAGCACCTCCTTTAGGATCTATTATAGTTAGTCTATGGTGACCTACTGCTATTCTATTATTAACTAAAATTGAAGAGTCATCTGGTCCTCTATAAATAATCTGGTTTAACATTAATTGTAAAAGGGTTTTATCTTTTTCTTTACTAATAGAAGGAAAAAAACCTGCAAAACCGCACATACTATTTATTTTTACGATTGATATTAATTATATTTCTTACCAAATATGATTTATTTCCCTCTGCTTGAAAGTATATTCTAGATTGTATTTCCGCAATAATACCTAATAGCATACATAGCATGCCTGACAGAACAAAAAATATAATTAGTAAGGGTAGTGGAGTAAGTATAAAAGAGATATCTTTAAATATTTTTAGCCATATAGCGTAAATAGAAGATAAAAAACCTAAAGATATAAGCCAGAAACCTAGTTTACCAAATAAGTGAATTGGCCTACTTATAAGCCTATCAAAAAATTTAACTACCATTAAATCCAACATTACTTTTGGAACTCTGGATATGCCATACTTGCTCTCTCCAGAATATCTTGGGTTATGGCTGACTTCAATTTCTGAAACCTTAGCCCCTTCCCAGCAAGCGTAGATAGGAATAAATCTATGCATTTCTCCATACAACTTAATGTCTTGTACTACTTCTTTTTTATAGGCCTTAAGGGTACATCCGTAATCATGCAGTTTAACACCTGTAATCTTAGAGATTATATAATTAGCAATTTTTGAAGGCAAGACTCTAGATACAGTATTATCTTTCCTATATTTCCTCCATCCTGAAACAACCTCAAAACCTTCATTAATTTTATTAATTAATTTAGGAATATCTCCAGGTTCATTTTGAAGATCTCCATCTAAAGCAACAATAATTTCGCCTTTGGAATAATCAAAACCTGCTTGTAAAGCAGCAGTCTGTCCGAAGTTCCTTTTAAAATTAATACACATAAACCTTTTATCTAATTTAATAATTTCTTCAATTATTTTTTCTGTGTTGTCAGCGCTGCCATCATTTATAAAAAGGACTTCATATTTATAACTTTTCAAACTATCTTTAATTTTTTTTACTAATAATTTTATATTATCTGCTTCATTATAAACTGGAATTATTATGGAAAGCATTATACTATTGAAATAAGTTATTGCTTACGCAGTAATCTAAAGTTTTTTTAATTCCATCTTCTAAAGACACTTTAGGGGTCCAACCTAGTTTATTAATTTTGTTTGTATCTAATCTCTTTAAATATGTTCCATCTGGCATAGTAGTATTATAATTAATTTGAATTTTATAATCCATTATTTTTGATATCTTTAATGCTAACTCTGTAATACTAATATCTTTTGATGTTCCGACATTAATAGGCATAGATGAGTTATAATTCCTTAATAGAAATAAAATAGCATCAGCTAAGTCGTCTACGTAAAGAAATTCTCTACGAGGTTTCCCAGTTCCCCAAATCTCTATTTTTTTTGAACCTCTTATTTTAGCAAGGTATATTTTTCTTAAAAGTGCTCCTAAAACGTGACTATTTTCTGGATCAAAATTATCATTAACTCCAAAAATATTACTTGGCATTACTGATATGAATTTTTTATTTAATTCTTCATTAATAAATTTACATAATTTTAGTCCAGCAATTTTTGCTATTGCATATCCCTCATTGGTTTCCTCAAGTGGTCCTTGCATTAATGCTTCCTCTAGTATAGGTTGTGATGTTTTTTTAGGATATATACACGATGATCCAAGAAAAACTAATTTTTCTATATCTAATTTAGATGCTGCATAAATAATATTATTTTGTATCATTAAATTTTCATAAAGAAAAGCAGCCTTATTTTGCATGTTAATTTTTATACCACCTACTTTTGCAGCAGCTATAATAATTATTTCTGGTTTATTTTTACAAATCCATTCTTCTGTAGACTTTTGATCTAAAAGATTTAATTCTTTTTTTTCAACTTTTAAAATTTTGCAATTTTCTTTCTTTAATCTTCTAACAATTGCACTACCTACCATTCCTTTATGTCCTGCAACCCAAATTTTTTTATTTGAAATATCAAACATCTTATTAAAGTTACTACTGATTTTTAAAATTATCTATATCGTTTTTTACCATTTCTGATACCAAATCATTAAACTTAATTTTGGGTTTCCAATTTAGTAATCTTTTGGCTTTGCTAGCATTTCCTTGCAAAAAATCTACTTCAGTAGGCCTAAAATATCTCTTATCTACTTCAATTAAAACTTTATTGTTTTTGGCATCATATCCCTTTTCTTTCAAGCCCTTACCTTTCCATTTTAGATTTATACCAATTTCCTTAAACGCTATGACACAAAAATCTCGCACTGAAAAACTTTTTCCAGTAGCCAGGACAAAATCTTCTGGCTTCTTGTAATTAACAATCTTCCACATACCTTCCACATAATCTCTTGCATGTCCCCAGTCTCTTTTTGCATCAAGATTTCCTATCCAAAACTTTTTCTTTTTTCCATGATAAATGTCTGCAATGGCCATTGTTATTTTTCTAGTAACAAAAGTCTCACCTCTTAAGGGACTTTCATGGTTAAATAATATTCCGTTACAAGCAAACAGATTGTAAGCTTCACGATAATTCCTTGTGATCCAGTATGAGTATAGTTTTGCAGCGGCATAGGGACTCCTTGGTTGAAATAAAGTATTTTCACATTGTGGAGGAGGTGATTTTCCAAACATCTCTGACGTTGACGCTTGGTAGAAGCGAACCTCCTTCTCCATATTTAATGTTCTAATTGCTTCTAAAAGTCTAATAGTTCCTAAAGCATCAGAGTTGGCGGTATATTCCGGTGTCTCAAAGCTTACTTTTACATGACTTTGTGCTCCTAGGTTATAAACTTCTTTGGGTTTTACTTTTTGTATAATTCTGATTAAATTTGAAGCATCTGTTAAATCCCCAAAATGCATTCTAAATTTTCCTTTCTCATGAGGATCCGTATAAATGTGTTCAACTCTACCTGTATTAAACGATGAAGATCTTCTTTTTATTCCATGAACTTCATAACCCTTACTCAATAAAAAATCTGCCAGATATGCACCATCTTGACCAGTAATTCCAGTAATTAGTGCAACTTTATTTTTCATGTTTTTTTTTAATATTAATATTAAACATTTTATGTTGTATATCTTAATACCTCAGATAAGATTAAACAAATAAATAATTAGCTTACCAAGTGTATAATGAATATAAATTTTCAAAGAATCTTTAACTTTCTATTTTTTACTTTATGTTTTTTTTCTACTTGGATTATAGCCGGAGCAATACCTTTTTTTCAACTAGAAGGAATGTTCAGATCTGTTGATACTCAAGTTTTTTCTCTTCACTTTTTAGGAGGACTCTTATTTACATTTAAAGCTTTGGAATTATTACTTTGTAAGGATAAAACTAAAGAATTAAATAATAGTTTTTTCTTTATAACTTTTGTTTTAGGTATTTTAGGTCTAATATCTGCATTTTTTAATGATTACTTTTATACTACATTATTAGGCTCTTATCAAATAGGACAAGGAGCCTTGTGGTATTTTGATCTTTCAATTTTAATTTTATGTTTCTCTTCTGTTATCAAAAATTCAAAAATAAAATATTTCTTTTTCATAAATGTATGCATTCTTACTTTAATAACTACATTTTTTACTCTTTATCCTTATTGGAAAGGTATAAATATATCTTTCTTTTATTTTAATGATTACCTTTGTTACTTTGGCATAACAGTTTTTATTCTATTTACTGCTTTGACTAAAAACAAACTTTTGATAATTTTAGCTTATTTCTTTCTAGGTTGGTTTTTGAGTATTTTAGATAATAGAGCTGCATTTATACTGTGGCTTTTTATTTTTTTATTATTTTTAATTTATCATTT
>JAYYAX010000013.1:0-21510 GCA_036042925.1 Pseudomonadota bacterium | reverse complement strand
AAAAGCTACTTTTATTTTGGTTTTACTTATTGTTATAGGTTTTTCTGCTACAATTACACAACTCTTTGCATTAAAAGTTAATTTAGTTCCCATTTTAGAGGTTGTAAAGAGGGCTACAGGAATTTTGTTTTCGCTAATTTTTGGCTATTTATTTTTTAAAGAGGTAATAAGTAAAAAAAAGCTATTAAGTGTTTTGATTATAATATCAGGATTATCGCTTGCTATATAGTTTACAAATATTACAAGTTTACAAAATATTTTGTAAAAATAATAACAAGTTTTACCCATAATTTAGCTATTTATTTGTATTTTGGTAACATTTTTGTAAATAATTTACTATAATATGTAATTTAAATTAACAGTAGGATAATAAAAATGAAAAAAATTTTGTTAATAATTATTTTTTCCTTTAGCTTTAATTCATTTTCTTGTGAAGTAAATAATAATAATAGTAATAAATCTTTAATGGAGGTATGGATTGGTAATAACTCAAACTTTTCCAAAGCCTATTCAAAAGGAAAATGCGCTTTAGATAGAGCTTTAAATGATATTTCAGCTGAAGAAAGAAGAGTAATTGCTAATCTTATTGCCAAAACTTATGCTCAAGAACTAGAGAGTTTAGAAAATTTAAAGACTTATAATTATTAAGATTTAGTTCAGATTATTTTTTTTTTTGGTATTATTAAGAAGTGAAAATAACTTCTTATTTATTCTTATCTGGAATTGTAGCATGCGTAGCATTTCTAGGTTGGAAAGTCTTAGAATTACAAAGTTACAATAATCAAACTATAAAAGTAAATATTACTCTTAAAAATAATTGTGAACTTATTGATTCTGCATTTATGGTTTCTACTTTTCCTAAAGAAAAAAATGCTTACTTTGAAAATAAAAAAGCAGTTATGTATTTAAAAAGATCTAGTAAAGTGCATTTGCAAGCAAATAATAAATATGAAGGATTTCATTACAGTAGTGTTCCTGTTAAGGTAGAAAATGATCTAGTTTTAGAAGCAAACTGCAATGAAAATGGACGATTAGAAGATATTTTTGATTCATTCAAAAAGCAATTTAAAGAATAGTATTATATCCTTTTAACAATTTTAATATAAAATTTACTTTTCTTATACATGATATGGTGGTGAGCAACATCCTTTTCGAGTATTTGATCAAGGTGTAATATTTCGCTTTTTAAAGGTCCGTATTCAAGAGCCCTCATTATAACATACCAAACTTTATAAAGATCAGAGTTGTCCATAATAATAAATAAATTTTTGTATTATTAAATTTTAAAAAAAAATAAAGAACAAATCAAGAACAAATTTAACTAATTATTTTTTTCAGAAGGATAGTTATAAGAGGAATACCTCAAGACAATAATACTTAAAGCCAATAAGACTATTCCTCCACAAATTATTAGGATGTCGTAGTGAATAGTATCACTTTTAGTACTATGCCAATTATTTAAGTATTCTAAAAGCATTCTGGTTAATGCAGTAATTGCAACATAAATTAAAAACCTTACAGGCATATGGTTTGTTTTAAAATAAATACCGACAACAGCACCTAGTTCTAAATATATAAATAACAATAGAATATCCTCAATACTTGCAGCACTTTTTTGAGCCATTTCTAAGAATGCAAAAAAAGCTGACCATACTATCGCAGAGCCAATTGCAAAAAGAGCTAAATAGTGGAATGATCTTACAAGAAAATTTCCTACAGAATTAGCTTTATCTTCTAAATTATTTTTCACTATAAATAGAGTAACTGAGAAAAAGAGTTTAGTAAACTGTAATACTGTTACTAGGGAGGAGTAATTGATAGCTTACTAAACTCATAATTGTATATTAGTAAACTTATTTACAAAAATCAAGCACAAATGTATAAAAAACTTATTTTTTTTTGTTGAAAAATTTTGTAAAATTTTGTTAATATGTAAATTTGGTAAAATTATGTTAGATATAAATAGAGAAATAACAGCTAATATAGGCGTGGTTATAAGAAGATTAAGAAGGGAAAAAGGTATAACTCAAAAACAATTGTCTAATGAGTTAGGAATATCTGTAGCCTATATAAATTTAATAGAAAATAATAGAAGAGATATTACAGTTCCATTATTAATTAAGGTAGCCAAATTGTTTAATATTGAATTATCAGATTTAACTAGTGATTATAATAAGCAATTGAACTCTGATCTGATGGATATTTTTAGCGATGCTATATTTGAAGAGCATGATTTAAAAAATATTGATATTAAAGATTTTTCTATGAATTCTCCAATAGTTGGAGATGCCGTTAGGTCTCTTTATAAAGTATATTCACAAAATAGGAAAGATTTGGCAGCACTTTCTGATCAAATTATTTCTATCAAACAAGATATTTCAGATACTACAGGATCTGAAATGTCTTCTGCTGACCTAGTATCAGATTTATTACAAGCAAATAGTAATTATTTTTCTGAATTGGAAGAAATTGCTGCTCAGGAAGCAAAATTAATAGATATGAAGTTAGGAAATAGGTTTAAAAGCATGATAGCCTATCTTAAAGATAAATTTTCTATTGAAGTTGATTTAGCTGAAGAAGGTTTTATAGAGAACTTTTCTAAAAGATTTTACAAAGAAAAAAAATTACTAAAAATTTCTAATACCCTATCTAGAGAAAGTAAAGAATTTATGGTTGCTCAACAAATAGGCCTTTTAGTTGCTGAAGATGCTATAGAAAAACAATTAAACTTTAAATCCGGTTTAGATAGTAATGGACTAGCTCTAGGAAGAACAGTTTTAGCGAATTATTTTGCATCAGCACTACTAATGCCATATGACCTATTTTGGAGTACTGCAGAAAAATCTAGATATGATATTGATGTACTTTGTAATAGATTTGATACTTCTTTTGAACAGGTATGTCATCGTTTCACTACACTTCAAAAAGAAAGCAAGAAAGGTATACCATTTCATTTTATGAGAGTAGATATCGCAGGTAACGTATCAAAAAGGTTTTCAATTTCTGGCTTAAAAATACCCAGATACTCTGTAGCTTGTCCAAGGTGGAATGTTTACACTGCGTTTTTAAACCCTGGAAAAATTAAAATTCAGCTATCTAAAATGCTAGATGGATCAACCTTTATTTGTTTTGCCAGAACTGTTAGCAAAAGAATAGGTGATTATAGATCTCCAGAAACTTTTTTTTCAATTGGCATGGGTTTCGACTCAAAATATGCTGAAAAATGTATTTATGCTGATGGTATAGATTTTAATAAACCCGTACCTACAGGTTTATCATGTAGAACCTGTGAAAGAGAAAACTGCAGACAAAGAGCCTTTCCACCAATTCATAGAACAATAAAATTTGATGAAAATATAAGGGGTCTTTCAGGCTATATTAGTCCTAATACAAAAAAGTAATTTATATACTGAAATAGTTTTATATGTTAGAATTAAACTATGATTACATTACATTTTAGTTCTAATAGTAGATCTCAAAGAGTTTTATGGTTACTTGAAGAATTAAATATAAATTATCAATTAAATAAGATTAAATTTCATCCTTCTGAATTAAAATCAGATGAGCATAGAAAACGACATCCTCTGGGACGAGTTCCTGTTTTAGAAGATGATGACGTAATTATTTATGAGTCAGGAGCCATAATAGAATATATAATAGAAAAATATGATAATAGAGGATTAAAACCTGCAAAAGACGATAAGCTTTTTCCTTATTACCTTCAATGGTATCATTATTGTGAGGGCATGGTAATGCCACCAATGAATACTATTGTTGTTCATACACTAATTTTACCTGAAGAAAGAAGAGATCCTGAAGTATTAAGGCAAGCTAAAAATTTACTAAACAAATCTATTGTTCCAGTAAATCAATTACTGGAAAGAAATAAGTTTCTTATTCGAGATGAGATATCTGGGGTTGACTTCATGTTAGGGCATGCTTTATTCATGGCAAATAATTTAAAATCTGTGTCTGACGAAATGAAGAACATATTAAAATATCTAGAATTAATTAATAGTCTAGAAGCATTTCAAAAAGCTATCAACACTTAAGAACTAACTTTATTTTTCATCCGTATAAAATATATGAAAAATAATTGTATAGTTTGGTTTAGAAAAGACCTAAGACTCAATGATAATCCTGCTATCAATGCTGCTAAGTATTATAAAAATGTTTATCCGTTATTTATTATGGATGATGAAATCTATGAGAATAAAAATCTAGGAAAAGCTGGCCTCTGGTGGCTAGAGAATTCTCTGAACTCATTAAATGAAAACTTGCAAAATACACTAGTATTTCTAAAAGGAGATAGCTTAGAAATTATTCCTAAACTATGCAATACGTTAGATGTAAAATCAGTTTTTTGGAATAGATGTTATGAGAGAGATAGAATCAGAAAAGACACCAAACTAAAAAAATATTTAGTTGGTGAAAATATAGAAGCTAAGTCTTTTAACGCTAGTTTATTATGGGAGCCATGGGATATAAAAAATAAGTCAGGTAATCCATATAAAGTTTTTACTCCATTCTTTAAATCTGGATGTTTGCTTAGCACTAGTCCCAGATTACCATATAAATATCCTGAAAACTTATCATTTAAAAAAATCCAAACTAATCTTGAGAATTATGAATTTAAATATTTAAATAAGGCAAATCATTGGAGTAAAAAGTTTTCTAAATACTGGAAAGTAGGTGAAAAAGGTGCAAGTTATATGCTTAATAAATTTATGAATTTTGGTTCAAAAAACTATTCTGTAGGTAGAAATTTTCCTGCTACAGAAAATGTTTCTAGATTATCCCCATATTTACATTGGGGAGAGATTTCGCCATTTGAAGTTTGGAAAGAAGCAAATAAAAAAATGTTTGGAGAAAATAAGAACATTTTTTTAAGTGAATTAGGGTGGAGAGAATTTTCTTACAATCTTTTATATAATTTTCCTACAATACAAAAGCATAATCTTAAAAAAAGCTTTGATAGCTTTCCTTGGATTAAAAATGAAAATTTTATAGAAAATTGGAGGCGCGGTAAAACTGGTTATCCTATAATCGATGCTGGTATGAGAGAATTGTGGGAGACTGGATATATGCATAATAGAGTGAGAATGATAACTTCTTCTTTTCTAGTTAAAAATCTACTTACTCATTGGAAATTTGGAGAGGAGTGGTTTTGGGATTGCCTTCTCGATGCAGATGCTGCAAGCAACAGTGCTAGTTGGCAATGGATAGCGGGTACAGGAACTGACGCTGCGCCATTTTTTAGAATTTTCAACCCTATAACTCAATCTCAAAAATTTGATAGCGAGGCTAAATATATTAAAAAATTCTTACCTGAACTAAAAAAATTACCAACTAAAATGTTATTTTCTCCGTATGAATATGATGCATCTTTACTTAGAAAATATGATGTTATTTTAGGAGAAAACTATCCTCATCCTATTATAGATTATGTTGAGTCAAGGAAGAAAGCATTAGCTACATATAAAAAATTTTCTAATTCAAATTAAATTTGTTGCTAATTATGTTTTTTTCTAATAATAAATATTAATGTTTAAATTCTTTTTAGATAAGAAATGGTCCTTGTGGAGTGTAGGAGGTACTTTACTTATACTAGTATCCACGTGGTACCAAGTACAATTAGATGTTAAAATCAATGAATGGTTTGGTGCTTTTTATGATACTTTACAAAAAGCATTAACGGAGCCAGGGTCGGTAACTGAAAAAGAGTTTATTTCATACCTATTTACTTTTGCAAAGGTAGCAGGAGGATGGGTCATTATTGCAGTCTTTACAGGCTTTTTTGTAAGTCATTGGGTCTTTAGGTGGAGAACTTCAATGGCCGATTATTATCATGAGCAATGGCAAAAAGCTAGAATGACAGAAGGAGCATCTCAAAGAGTTCAAGAAGATACTTTGAAATTTGCTAGAATAATGGAGGGTTTAGGAGTTGGTTTATTAGATAGCTTAATGACGTTAGCTGCTTTCCTACCAATATTATGGGGTTTGTCTAAGCAAGTTACTGCTCTTCCTTGGATAGGAGAAATTGATCATGCATTAGTTTGGGTTGCCATTATATCCGCTTTAGGAGGAACGGTTGTACTTGCAGCTGTAGGAATAAAGCTTCCTGGTATAGAATACGATATACAAAAAGAAGAAGCAGGATATCGTAAAGAACTGGTTTTAGGTGAAGATGACCCAATCAGAGCAGCACCACCAAAAATAGGTCAACTATACAGCAGAGTTCGTGGAATTCATTTTAAATCATATTTTCACTATTTGTACTTTAATACAGTAAAATGGACTTATTTCCAAGGCATGGTAATAGTTCCTTATATAGCTTTAGCGCCAACAATAGTATCAGGAGCCATTACTTTAGGCTTTGTCCAACAAATTACAAGAGCTTTTGGCAGAGTAGAAGGATCGTTGCAATATTTAGTTAAAAGTTGGGCAACAATAGTTGAATTAATTTCAGTCTGGAAACGATTGAGAGAATTTGAAAAAAATTTGAAGAAAAATAGTAATTTAGAATATGATAAAAACTTAGAAACTATTTAAATATTTAAATGATTGAATACTTTTATAATAATATTATTTTCAAGTATTCTAGATATATTTTAATTTTTATTATTTTTACTACATTATTCTTAGCTTATAATGCTTTAAATTTAAAAATCGATGCTTCGTCTGATACTTTGATTTTAGAAAATGATAAAGATTTAGCTTATCATCAACTTTTATCAAAAAGATATAAAACTCCAGACTTTTTGGTAATCGCCTATACGCCGTCTAATGGACTTTTTTCAGAAGAGTCTAAAAACACAATTAAAAATATCACAAGTGAAATTTTAAATTTAAAAAGGGTGGAATCAGTTAACTCAATATTAAATGTCCCATTACTAGAAAGTTCTAACAAATCATTAGCAGATATTTTAGAAGGAGTACCGGTATTAGAAGAAAATATAGTTGATCTAGAAAAAGCAAAGGAAGAATTTATTAACAGTCCACTTTACAAAGACAATTTGGTAAGCACAGATTTTAAAACCACAGCTATTTTAGTCAATTTAAAAGACAACGAAAAATTAAACAATATTAAAGAAAAATTAAAAGTTTTTAAAAGCAAATTAAAAAAGAGTGATTTTACTAAATTAGAACTTAGTGCTTACAAAGAGTTAAGCCAAACATTAATAACTTTAAGAGAAAAAGAGAGAGAAACCCAAGCCAAGTTGATTGAAAATACCAGGAATATTTTAAAAAAGTATAAATCTTCTGGAGAAATTTATCTAGGGGGTATTCCTATGATAGCTAATGATGTTATAGAATTTGTTAAAAGTGACTTAAAAGTTTTTGGTTTTTCTATTTTGGTATTTCTTATTTTGGTTTTATTCTTAATATTTAGACAATTTAGGTGGGTTGCACTTCCAATTTTAACCTGCTTGTTTTCAGTTTCAATCACGTCTGGCTTATTTAGTTTATTCAATTGGGAAGTAACTGTAATATCATCTAACTTTATTTCTTTGCAACTAATTTTAACAATGGCTATTACAATTCATTTAATTGTCAGATACAGAGAACTAATTTTGGAAAGAAAAAAAAAATCTCAGAAAGAACTATTATTATTAACTGTTTTACAAATGATAAAACCTTGTTTTTTCACTGTTATCACTACTATAGCAGGATTTAGTTCACTTATTTTATCTGACCTATTACCTGTAATTAATTTCGGTTGGATGATGAGCTTAGGAGTAAGTATTTCTTTGCTTGTTACTTTTTTAATTTTTCCAATTTTATTGGTTGAATTAGAAAAACTAAGACCTGATTTTTCTTTTGAAAAGAAATTTAATTTTCCTAGACTAGTTGCCGGATTTGCAAGTAAATATGGAAATGTCTCATTATTATTTTCTTTTTTGGTACTAGTATTTAGTATAATTGGAATTTCCAGGTTAAAAGTGGAAAATAGTTTTATAGACTATTTCAAAAGTAGTACAGAAATAAGCAAAGGTATGAAAGTAATAGATGATAAATTAGGAGGAACAACAATTTTAGACGTAACTTTGGATTTTGATAATAAAAAATTAGATAATACTGAAGTTGAAAAAAATACAGATGACCTTGATGATTTTGATGACCTCTTGCTTGAGCTTGAAGGAGAAAGTAACGAAGCGAAGTATTGGTTTACTGAGTATAAGATGGAAAAAATTGAACAACTTCATGACTATCTAAACTCTTTAGAAGAAACAGGCAAAGTTTTATCTTTTGCTACAATATTAAAAATAGGTAGAGAAATAAATGATGGAAACTCTCTTGACACTGTTCAATTGGGTCTCATGTATGAAAAGCTATCGAAAGAATATAAAGAGATAATAATAGACCCTTACATTTCTACAGAAAATAATCAAGCACGTATCTCACTAAGAGTTAAAGACTCAGATCCTAAACTACGCCGAAATGAGTTAATCAAAAAAATAAAAAGAGAAGCTCCTGATATTTTACAAATAGAAAAGGATAAAATTAAATTATCTAATATACTTATACTTTATAATAATATGTTACAAAGCTTATTTAATTCGCAAATTCTAACTCTTGGCTTAGTTGTAGCAGTTTTATTTACTATGTTTATGATTTTGTTTAAGTCTTTTAAAATATCAACAATAGCTTTATTACCTAATTTACTATCTATTGGTTCTGTTCTAGGTTTGATGGGAGTTTTTTCTATTCCACTGGATATGATGACCATAACAATTGCCGCAATAAGCATGGGAATAGCTGTAGACAATACTATCCATTATATCTTTAGACATAGAGCCGAATATCTTAAAGATAATTCATATAAAAAAGCAATGATCAATACTCACACCAGTATTGGTTATGCTTTATATTATACAACATTGACAATAATAGCTGGGTTTTCAATTCTAATTTTCTCAAATTTTATACCTAGCATTTATTTTGGTTTGTTAACTAGTCTAGCAATGTTTATTGCGCTTTCTGCAACTTTAACTATAGTACCAAGACTATTATCACTATTAAAACCCTACGGTTAATTCTTCTTTCTGTAAAAGAAAAAAAATGGAAAAAATAAAATTGGAGATAAAGAAAGTAAAAAGAAATCTTTATTAAAGGATTTAATTTTAGCTTGTTTATTTATTTCTGTATAAAAGTTAGCAAAATTTTGGTCTGAAAAATCTCTCAAGTATAGTTCATTAAAAAAATAAAAGTTTGCTGGAGAAAAAATATTTCTAAATTCCTCAAAAAAATAAAGTTGATACCTATTTAATAATGCAACAAAAATTGCTACTGCTACACCAGTTCCAATAGTTCTAAAAAATTGAAATAATCCTGCTCCATAAGTTCTATGCTTCTCAGGTAGAGTTTTATAGGTTATATCTGCTAATGCTACATAGTAAATACTAATAGACATTCCTCTATAAACCATATTAAAAATTATTTGTTCTATATTTATACTTTCAGTCCAATATGTTACTTCTAAATTGGAGGTTATATATATTATTAAGCCTAATAACATTGTTCTAACATTACCTAAGAAATAAATTATTTTACTAGTGAAAAAAGTTCCAAACATTCCTCCAAGCCCAGATATACATAATATTAAGCCCACTATATATATTGGAAAGTCTTTGACTTGTGAGAGGAATATTGGCATTAGAATAAAAGGGGGTATTAAAATGAAACCAAATAAAAATGCAAAAAATATACTGCCAATATAAAATCTGTCTTTAAACATCTCTACAGGAAATAAAGGGTTTTTAGATGTAAATAAATTATGTATGAATAAAACCAAGGTAGAAATTGATAAAATTAGCAACACAATGATAAAGTTACTGTCTAACCAATCTTCTAGTTCTCCTCTATCTAAAAAAACTTGAAGTGTCCCTGCAGAAATACTAAGAAACACAAACCCTAAAATATTGATTTTAGTTTTGCTTTTATAAGAGCTGTCATTTAAAAATAATATTAATCCTGAAAAAGCTAGAAGTCCTAAAGGTACATTTATGAAGAAAACCCATCTCCAAGAAAATGCTTCAATTATATAGCCTCCTAATAAAGGTCCAATAACAGGACCTGCTAATAGACCAAAAGTCCACGCAGAAATTGCTTTACTTCTACTTTTTTTTGAAAAAATATCAATTACTAAAGCCTGACTTAATGCAACTAATCCGGAACCAAAAAATCCTTGCATGCCTCTACATAACAATAAAGTTTCAAAGTTATTTGATAAGCCGCATAATCCAGAAAATATTGTAAACCCTATAACAGCATTGATATATATTAGCTTTCTTCCAAAAATTTTAGATAAGAAACCTAAGCTTATAATTCCAACAGCTGAAGAAATAGAAAAAACAGTTATTATCCATACCGTAACAGATCTGGTAGTAGAGAAGTAGCTTTCTATATCATTTAATGATAAGGAAACAATCCCCATATCTATCGTAAATAAGCTAGTTGCTAGGCAAATGAAAAAGAGACTTATAATTTTATTATTAATTATCAAAATATTTTTATCACTTAAAATAAATAAGTTATTATATTATAAGTTATGGAGTCAATTTATTTGGGTGGCGGCTGTTTTTGGTGTACCGAAGCAGTTTTTAAAATCGTAAGGGGAGTAGAAAAGGTTACACCTGGTTATATAGGTGGCAAAACCAAAAATCCAACTTATAAAGAAGTTTGCGCAGGAAATTCTGGGCATGCGGAAGTTATAGAATGTATTTTTGATGAAAAGATTATTAATTTAACTGAGATATTAGAAATTTTTTTTGCTACTCATGATCCAACGCAGTTAAATAGGCAAGGCAACGATATTGGAACCCAATATAGATCTTCAGTTTTTTGCATTAACAATAAGCAGAAAGAATTTGTTGAGGATTTCATAAAAAAGATTAACCATTTATATGATAATAAGATTGTTACTGAAGTATCCTTAAATAATGCTTTTTTTTGCGCTGAAGATTATCATTTAGATTATTATAGTAAAAACCATCATGCTGGTTACTGTCAGGTCATTATAAAACCTAAGCTTTTGAAATTTAGTCAAAAATTTAAAAATAAATTAATAGCAAATTTATAACCAAAGTTTTAAATAAAGTTCTTTAATTTGATCATGAGAAGGAATTACTGGGTTATTTGATGGTGACCCAGACTCAATGGCTTGCTTTGCTAGAATGTCTAATTTACTAACAAAGTCATCTTTATTAATGCCATATTTTTCAGGTGTAGGAACTTTTAAATCATTATTTAAATTATAAAGTTCGTCTATTAATTTTTGGTTTGAGGTATCTTCACTGTCGTTTAAATTAGCAATTCCCATAGCTTTTGAAGCATTAGCATATTTTGCAGGAGCACCGGATATTGAATAATTAGTTACGGTCGGAAGCAACATAGCATTAGACAAACCGTGAGGTACATGATAGTTAGCCCCTATTGGTCTACTCATACCATGTACTAATGCAACTGAGGAATTACTAAAAGCTATACCTGCTAAAGTTGATCCTAGCATAACCTTCTCTCTTGCTTTTTTATTGCTTCCATCTTGAAAAACAGTTCGTAGATTAGGAAATATTAATTTCATAGCAGCTATGGCTTGGTTATCGCTAAATAAATTTGCTTTTTTACTAACATAGGACTCAATCGCATGGGTTAAGGCGTCTATTCCAGTATCGGCAGTAGTTCTTGGTGGTAAGGTTAGCGATAATTCATAATCTACTATAGCGGCTTCTGGCAAAAATCCTTGCCCAACACACAACATTTTTTCATCGGTACTTTCATCAGTAATAATAGTAAATTTAGTTACTTCTGATCCCGTTCCTGCTGTAGTAGGTATTGCTATTATAGGAATGGACTTTTTATTAAAAACGAATGGAAATTTATAATCGGACATTTTGCCTCCATGCGTTGCCAAAGCACTTATTGCTTTAGCTGAGTCTATTGGACTTCCTCCACCGAATGCTATAATTGAATCAAACTTTCCTTGTTTTAAAATTTTCACAGGTTCTAAAATAGAAGCTGATGTTGGTTCAGGAATAGTGTCTTTAAAAATTTCGTAGCTAATTTCATATTTTATGAGATATTCCTCCAAAGGTTTAATTATTTTTAGGCTTACCATAGTACTATCAGTAATTATAAAAGGTCTTTTTTTTTCCATGGCTTTTAATATATTTATAATTTCTTTAAGGGATCCACCTCCAAAGGTTATAGAATTTGGTAACAATATATTATGCATAATACTAAAACTTGAATTTTAGTTTATATAATATATGATTATTGAGAATTAGAAAGTTATTTATGGACACTAAATTCAAAAATGGTGATGTATTTCTAAGAGGATTTGCCTATCCAACAGAGTGGATAGTTATTAACATAAAACTAATTAATGACATAGTACATTACGAATTAAAAGATGTTAGATCTCCAAAATCAGTTGTTTTGTCAGAATGGGCACTAATAAAAGATGACAGTTGGAAATTTCATAAAAAAAAAATAGATGAAGAGTAAACTATTTTTTTTCTATTGAAGCTTTAAAATAAGATACTAATAAATATAATGATGCCATTAAAGCTATTAAAAATCCCCACTTACCTTCTTTGTATCCTTTTCTACTGATATAGCATTTTATAAAACGAGTAACACTTTTTCTCAGAATAATAAAAAAAGGAGGTATTCTTTCATTGTTGGATATTATGTCTTTAGCTTTTTTATCGGTATAATTTTTTAATCTGTCAAACATATCATTGATACCATTATCCACGAAGTGATATATTCTATTTTTAAGAACTCCTTTTTTTCCTTTTAGTTTCAAAGAAGGGTGAATTCTTTGTGAATTGTTCCAAACCTTACATCCTTTAAAAGATAATCTAGGAGCTGCAGAAACACCCCATGATGCGCCCCATCCATATCTAACTCTCCTATTACCTATAAAATTGTCAAATGGTACTAAAAAATATCCAGGTGGTGCATCAACAATTTTTTTTCTGATTTCTTTGAATAATTCATTAGAAACTTTTTCATCTGCATCTACCTCAAGTATCCAACTACCTTTACACTTTTCAAGACCAAAGTTTCTTCTCTCACCTTCATATTCCCACTTACCTTCATATATTTTGTTAGTGTAATTTTTTGCAATTTTTTTACTATTATCAGTAGTTTTATCCAATACTATAATTATTTCGTCAGCTTGTTTGAGCCTACTAAGGCAGCCATTCAATTTACCTTCTTCATTGTGAGCGACTACTAAAGCACTTAATATAATATTATTTTTCCTATTTTTCATCAAAATGATAAACTATAATGTTAACAGGTTAATACAATGCAAAAAAAAAGGGTAGCAATAATTGGAGCCAATGGATTTGTTGGGTTATCAGTAAGTAAGGCTTTAGCCAAAAAAGGATACTTGGTTCATGCTTTAATAAGAGATAATTTTTCAGGAAATAAGAAAATCTATAATAATTTAAGTATAAAAACTTTGATAGTAGGAGATTTGGAAAATATTAAAAAGATAAATTTAAAGGGAAATCAGTTTGATTATGTAATAAATTTGGCTGCTAGAGCTCATGTAAAAAAAAAAATTTCTGCAGATGCTAAAAAAACTATAAACAAATTAAGTAATATAGAAAAAAATATCGTAAAAAATTTTAACATTAAAAATATTAAGTTAATACAATTAAGTTCAGCCAAAGTGAAATTAATTGAAAGTAAAAGCAAGCTCGACGACAGTGAGTTCATTTATGTCAAAGCTAAATTAAAAAGTGAAGAAATTATAAGAAATAATTTAAGTAACTATATTATTTTAAGACCTCCTCTTATATACGGACCAAATGTAAAAGCGAACTTTTTAGCTCTTATAAAGGCAATAGATTATAGGCTGCCACTTCCTTTCTTAAAAGTAGAAAACCTAAGGAGTTATTTATATATTGAAAACTTGGTTGATTTAATTTTGACAGTTATTGAAAAAAATCATTTTTCTAATGATTATTATTACATCTGTGATGGTAACCCTATTTCAACAAAAAAAATTTGCGATGTTATAGCTAAGTATTTATTTAAAAAACCAAGATATTTTAATTTAAATAAAAATATATTATATTTTTTAGCCAAAACAGTTAATAAACAGAATTTATTAAATAAGGTCATAGGAGATTTTGTTATAAGTAATAAGAAAATTAATAAAGATTTGGGCTGGAGACCTAAATATAATTTAAATTCAGGAATTAAAAATACTTGTTTTTGGTACAAAACAATGTTTAAAATGAAGGTTTAGGTTAAATATGAATAAAATTATAACTTGGTTCCAAGAAACGTTTCCTGCTAAAGAGTTTATGCTCAGAAGTAATACAGGTATGAAATACTTTAAATTAGGAACGTTTATGCAAGTAGTTTTACTTACTATTTTAGTCACCTCTGGATGTTTAGTAGCTCTTTTTACTTATAAAATGCAATTTTTGCAGACAGTTAATTACAAACAAAATTTGGCATTAAAAGATCTTAGGGTAAAGTATTCTAAATTTACAAAAGCAGTAATAGATTTACGAGATGAATTAAATGTTGAAAATACAAATTTTACTGATACTGACCTGAATGTTGAACTTCAAATAAGAAAAGTTACAAAGTTATTGGAAATGTTAGAAGAAGATATAGGTGCTATATCAAAAAATAATGATATAAAGACCGATCACAGATTAATGGAAATCAAAACCAAATTAGAGGATGTAATTAATGAGAAAAATGATAGACAAAAAATTCTTGAAGAACTAGACCAGATTATCAAAAGCTTAAAAGACAATTTTGATAAAATATATAATGTAAGTAATGATTTATTTTATATAGATTACGATTTTAGTTCAGTGCGCTACATAAAAAATGATCCTAAAGAACCTATATCAGAAAAGAATTTTCTAGATTTAAAGGACAGTAAGAAAATTTACACAAATCTTTTTAGAACCATTGATGAGAGCCTGGATGCTGTTACGGCTCTAAAAATGTTTAGTTATCATATAGCTATGAAAAAAGAAGAAGGACAATTTTATTATAATATTAATAATGAAGTGAGATTATCTACCTTAGCAACATTGAAAGATAGAATTGAATTTTTAGAAAATATTTTCAAGAAAACTAGATCTTTTAATCTTGCTAAATTAAATCAGGTTAGCGAAGAAAAAAATATTGGAGGTCCTCTACTGGAGCTTGGTAAAGACGATATTATAGCTAATGATATTTACGAAAAATCAAATTATTTTGAAACATTAAGAAATAGGTTTCTTTCTGTTCCTCTCTCTGGACCTATGGATAAATACTATGTAACTAGTGCCTATGGGTATAGAAAAGATCCTTATACTAAGAGAAGAGCGTTTCATAAGGGCATTGATTTAGGTGCACCTTGGGGAACAGAAATTAAAAGCACTGCTGCCGGAAAAGTTTCTTTTGTAGGGAGATATGGTTCTTACGGTAAATCTGTGTTTGTTGATCACGGATTTGGTATAGAAACTAGATATGCACATCTTTCTAAAATTTTTGTTAAAGAAGGACAAGAATTATTGCTTGGTGAGGCATTAGGAAAAATAGGAAATACTGGAAGATCTACTGGCAAGCATCTTCATTATGAAATTAAAATTAAAAATAAAGCTAGAAATCCTAACGCTTTTTTAAGAGAAGGAAAAAATGTTCACAAAAACTACTAGTATGTTTTATAATAAAGCAAAAAAAAATACATTGTCCATAATAACTCAAGGAATTGACTTTACAGGTGAAGTAAATACTGAAGGTGATATACATATTGATGGGAATATGAAAGGAACAATAAAAGCGAACGAGGTAGTTATAGGACATAACGGGGCCTTCGAAGGTGAGATAATTTCTAATGTTCTTATTGTTAATGGAAAAATTAAAGGTAAGTTTAATATTAGAAATTTAAATATTAGAAAAGAAGGAACATTAAGTGGTAAAGCTAAATATCTTAATGTTACTATTGAGTCTGGAGGAAAAGTACTTGGAGAACTAGGTCTAGGGAAGGTACCTAAAGTTATAAGTCCGACCAGCAGTAAAAGTTCATCTTCTAAAAATAATTCCTCTTCAAGTGATGCAAATGGTAATTCTTAGTTAATTATCTGAATATTGTTTATTAACAATCTGCTCCCTGAAATCCTCCATTAATCCAATCTAGTGCCTTAACGCCTTCAGGAGGGTTAACACATTTTGCATTAAAATACTCAATGTCGACTATTTCAACTCTTTTCTTATCTTTGTTCCATTTTGATTTTCCAATAGCTGATGCTTGAATTGCTTGATGTCCTTTACCTAATGCCATTTCGGTAATACCACTTGGTGTATCCCACTTCAACCCCTCCATAAAACTAATAACCTCTTCATTTGTTGGAAACTTATTAAGTTTTAAAACAGCATTATCATATGCTTTCTTTAAAAAAAGTGCAGCTATTGCTCCTTTGTGCATAGGTTGAGTCGTTATTTTTATTCCATACTCTTTACGCATTTCATTTTTAAACCAGTTAGCCAAAACTGTGTCAGGAGCTAAATCTCCGTGTGGACCTCTTGCTCCAATTATAACTCCATCAGGAATATTTTTACCTAGTGTAGGTAAAACATGATCTGCAGCACTTAAAAAAACTGTAGCATTTCTGAATAAACCTCTAGCATTTGATTGTACGATAAAAGACTCCAAGTCTCCTCCCCACAAAGAAGAGTGAATCAGATCGGGTCTAGATACCATTATTGCTGATATTTCTGTTCCATATTGCCCTGCAAAAATCTTAGGAAATTGTTCAGAAACTACTTTTGGTCTATTAAAAATTATATCAATAGATCCTTTGAAATCAGCCCATGAGTCTTGCCCCCAAGCATAATTTTGATTAATTGCAGCAACTCTTTTTGGAATAATACCTTTTCTTTTTAAATATAAAGCACCTGCAATATTGTCCATAGCAGCATGTGGACCTGTCCTAAAAACATATTTATAAGAGGCTTCTTCAAATACTCTAGGTGTTCCACAATCTATTAACACTGTTAATTGTTTTAATTCGTCTGCTACTGAGGGAATAGCTAAACAGTCTCCTGATGAGATATATCCCATAACAACATCAACTTTTTGTCTTTGAACCATATTTCTAAACTCAGCTACTTGTTTTGTAGAGCCTCCATGCTCATCAATAAAAAAATAAGATACTTTTTTTCCACCTATACCTACAGTATTATATGGTGCTGGAACTGTGCCTTCATTAATTTTCTTAAACATAAAATCTAATCCTTGTTTTAAAGGAATACCAAAACTTGATGCAGCACCTCCCGATAAGAATGTAGAAATTCCGATTTTTATCTCATCTTTTGATTTTAAATTTGCATTGCTTACTAAAATTAAAAAAAATAAAATATATTTTATACTTGTAATCACTTTTTTCTCCTTTATTTTTTGGTCTATCTAACAGTACAATATTTAATACTATATTATAAAATTAAAATGATTTATAACTAAATAATAAAAATTTAAGGAGAAAATATGAATAAATTGTTAATAATTATTTCTATATTTATTTTTCCCTTCTTTTTAAGTGCAGATACAACTGACTCAAAATGGAAAAATATTATAGAGATTACTAAGACTGGAGATCATTGTAAAGATGATAAAAATTGTTTTAATCGTTATCATCCAGCGATAAAAGCTGTTGCTACTGCGGAACCAGGAGATATTATAGTTCTTCATACAAGAGATGCATTAGATAGTAATTATAGTTTAGATGCTGTAGCAGAAGATGTTCCGACAATAAATCTTGGCGAAGTGCACCCGATGACAGGGCCAGTATATATCAAAGGAGCTAAAAGAGGAGATGCCCTTGAGGTTGAATTACTTGATATCGTTCCTGACGAATATGGATATACAGTTATTGTACCTGGATTTGGTTTTTTAAGAGACTTATTTACTGAACCTTATATAGTTAACTGGAAACTGACTAGAATAGGAGCGGTTTCCGATGCTATGCCAGGAGTAACTATTCCCTACGAAGCATTTCCAGGATCTATAGGAGTTCTTCCAGGTTTAAAAGAAGTAGAAAACTGGAAAAAAAGAGAAGCTGATTTAGCTGCTGCTGGCGGAGTAGTTCTTACTCCAGATCCGGGCTTTGCATTACCTGCAGACATTTGTGGAGAAAATGGTAAACATAAAGACGATTGCCTGAGAACCATTCCACCTAGAGAAAATGGCGGTAATATGGATGTACAACAAATGCAAGTTGGCACTAAAATTATTTTTCCTTGTTTTATAGATGGTTGTGGTTTATTTGCTGGTGATGTCCATTACGCACAAGGTGATGGAGAAGTTTCTGGTACTGCTATAGAAATGGGAGCAATAGTGAAAGTCAGAACTAAGATTCTCAAGAGAAAAGGGAAGAAAATGGTTATGCCTGCAACTAAAGGTAATGATGAAATTAGAGACATTGAGCCTACTAAATTTTATCAAACAGTTGGCATACCTTTAAAAGATTCTGGTACAGAATTAGAATATTACAAATACTTAGGTGGAGAAAAAATTACAAATCTTTCTAATTTATCTGAGTCTTTGACATTAGCTGCAAGACACGCACTTTTACAAATGATAGATTATATAGTTGATGAACATGGTCTATCAAGAGAACAAGCTTATATTCTTTGTTCCGTAGCAGTAGATCTAAGGGTAGGACAGGTAGTAGATGTACCTAACTATGTTATTACAGCTGTTTTAAATCTCGATGTTTTTGATAAAAATAGAAATTAGATAAAACTCTAAATCAATCGGAGGTGCAGAAATGCATCTCCGTTATATAAATGAAAATGATATATAAAACAAAATTATTTATAATTGTAATATCTTTTTTTATTTTTGGTCACGCCCCATGGGGTCAGCATGAGGTATATAGACAAATGCATATGCTTTTAATGTGTTCTAAAACAGATACGGGGGCATTTGAATTCACTAAAAATTTAGCTTTATTATTAGATGAATATTTACCAGAAGCAAAAGCTAGAGTTGCTAGAGCAAGAGATGGAGAAAGACTTACTGATCTTTTAATTACAAATCAAATACCTCTTGCTGTTATTTCAACTTCTTTTTTAGTTGACCTGCAAAAAGATAATTTAAAAAGTTTTAATGAATTACAGGAAAACTCCTACACAATATATACTTTCAAGAAAATGTCTCTTATTACTAACCATGAGTTTCCTGAAAATTTTATTTCTTTTATAATGCAAGCTTTGTTGAAAGCTTCTAATGATAAACATGATATTGCAAAGTTTTATAAAAAAGAAAATTTAATAATAAATTATAATGATGCAGTACTAAACGGTTTTGAATTTTAGTTTATTTTATTTTAATTACTGCTTTACCTATAATTTCTCTGTTCATTAGAGCATAAAGTGCGTCTTTAGTATCTTCTAACGAAAAAGTTTTAGAAACAAGAGGATTTATTTTTTTTTCTTTCCACCATTTAAGAATGATTTCCATATTTTGATTATGCCCAAGAGGATTTCTTTCTCTCCAAGCACCCCAGAAAACTCCAACTATTGAACAGTTTTTTAGCAAAGGAAGGTTAGTAGGAGCATTAGCTATTTTTCCAGAAGCGAAACCTATAACTAATAATCTTCCATCCCAAGCAATACACCTAAGTGATTTTTCAAAAACTTCTCCTCCTACTGGATCATAAATAATATCAGCTCCTTTTTTATTAGTAATTTCTTTAACTTTTTCCTTAAATTCGCAATTAGTATAATTAATGCAATAGTCAGCACCATATTCTTTAGCAACCCTTAGCTTTTCTCCAGTACTTGCTGTGGCAATTACTTTTGCTCCAACGGCTTTAGAAATTTCTATTGCGGCAAGACCTACTCCTCCTGTGGCTCCATGTATTAAAACAAAGTCATTTTTCTTGATCAACGCTCTTTGAAATAATGCATATGCTGAAGTACCATATGTTAAACTTACTCCTGCGGCAGTAACATAGTCCATACTTTCAGGTAAAATAGTAACTTTGCTTGACTCAATGCAAATTTGTTCAGCAAAAGCACCATGTCCAGTAACAGACATTACTCTATCTCCTACCTTTACATCTCTTACATTCTCTCCTGTTTCTATAACAATGCCTGCAACTTCAGATCCCGGAGAAAAAGGAAAGTTTGGTTTATATTGATATTTTCCTTGAATAATCAAAACGTCTGGAAAGTTAACACCTGCTGCAAAAACTTCAATTCTTACTGAATTTTCGTCGAGAGTTGGGTTTTCAACATCTTCTATTTTAAGGTCTTCTGGCTTACACCATTCATTGCAAATTATTGCCTTCATTTATATTCTCCTTCTTTAATTAAGCATAAAAAGTAACCCCACTTAGTTTTTATTTGTATTTTTACGGGATAGAAAACACCTAGCTGTTTGTGTTTTTTTATCCATAAATTACCTTCTTTAGGAAACTTTTCTAACTCTTTTTTAGTGTATCCTGCTATTCTTTCTATTTTATAACTACAATTAATAGCATTAATATTTTCTTCACCTAAAGCTGAATTCTTTAAAATTGAATTTTCTTTTTTCAAAACTTTTATATTATATCTGCGTTTTCCGTCAAATATCTTAACAGTATTTTCACATTCAGCCAAAGCCAAATTAAATATTCCAGCTGCAGGATCATTTACATCAGACAAATAGCTAATATTTATATTTCTCCTTTTATCTTTACTTGGATCTGGTTGAGCAGATATGATTTTTGGTAATTTGCTTGAAAAGTCTATCTCAATATGACCATTTTTTTTCCCTCTGCTGTCTGAAGAACGATATCTTAATGATTTAAATTTTTTTTCTTCTATATTACCGTAAGATTTAATAATTTGACTCCAGTCTAATAATAATGAGAAAATACCTGTAGATTTAGCCTCTAGTGCAATTGAGTATTTATTACTTTTTAATTTAAATTTTATATTTCACTCTGCCAGAGGTATACCTCTTAGATATGAATATATATAAAAATTATCATTTAATGGAGAAGAAATTAAATAACTACTCAGTGAAAAAGACAATGCTGAAAATAAAAATAAAGAGAGTATATTGTTTTTAATAAATTGCATATCATTATTTAAGTTTTAGAGGTTCAAGCCAAGCATCGTGCTGGTTACAAATACTCATCACATATAAACTATCAGTAAAGCCAGATATGTCATGTCTTGAAAAAGCTCTATCTTTAGAAGGATCAAAATTTTTTTCAGATATGACTCTAAAATCTTTGTCTAAAATAATATGTTTAATAATAAAATGTTCAAATCCTAGCATTTCATGAGGTGTAGTAACTTCTAAAAAGTTTTTTTTTTTTTCAATAATAGGAATGTGAGAGGGTGCAACATCTTTCCATCTTCCAGATTTTTTTTTGGTATAATATAATCCGCCGGCCATTGGACCTTGAAGGAGATAATCAAAATCTTCATTTGAATATAAAATAGGAGATTTAAATAATAATGTTAAAATACTTAAATAAAATAAAA
>JAYYAX010000012.1:0-11466 GCA_036042925.1 Pseudomonadota bacterium | reverse complement strand
TAATTAATTACATAAAATTTAATTATACATTATTTTTTTAGTATATGTAATTTAAATTAAATAAAAAGAGCATTCAAATATGTTAGATTAATTTTAGTTTTAATATTCTTAATTGTTGAAAAATAATCTTAATATAAATTGTGCAAGTAAAATTTTTGATTGCTTTAATTGAAAATTTAAAATAATTTTAACAAATGAATATAGCTATTATAGGATCGGGACCTTCTGCATTTTATGCAGCACAATCTTTATCTAAAAATGATAAAAATAATGTTGATATTATAGAAAAGCTATTTGCACCATATGGCCTTGTAAGATATGGCGTAGCTCCAGATCATCAAAAAACTAAAAATATTATTAAGTTATATAATAGTGTTTTGGATAAAGAAAATGTAAATTTTTTTGGTAATATTTTTATTACAAAAGATATTTCCTTGGACTTTATATCTGCTGTCTACGACGCAGTAATTCTGGCTACAGGAGCCTCAGAGGATAAAGTGCTAGGCATTAAGGGTGAAAATTTATGCGGTGTATATGGATCAGGGGAATTTGTTGGGTGGTATAATGATAATCCATTGTATAAAGATCTTAATCCAAATTTAACTAGTGAAACAGCCATAATAATTGGTAATGGGAATGTTGCTCTCGACTGTGCCAGGATTCTAGCTAAACAAAAAGAAGAATTAGAAGGAAGCGATATCTCTAGTAAAAACTTAAATTTATTAAATAATTCTGCTATTAAGAGAATTCATATAGTAGGAAGAAGAGGCCCCAAGGAGTCAAAGTTTACAATTTCCGAATTAAGAGAGTTTCTAGAATTAAAAGAATTCTCAGTAAAAGTAAATTTTTCTAGAGAAAAACTTTATAACTATTTAGAAGATCAAGGTATAGATACAAGAATTAAAAAAAATCTAGATATTTTTAATGAGTTTTATGATCAGGACGTAAAGAAAAAAGAAATTATATTTGATTTTTTTAAAACACCTTTAGAGTTTGTAGGCAATGAAAGCTTGGAAGGTATAAGATTTAGTAACAAAAATAAAGAAGAAGAGTTTATTAAAGCAAGACTTGCAATAAAAGCCATAGGCTATAGGGTATCAAAGATTGAAAATTTAGAGATGGATAAAAACAATAATTTTCTACTTAATAAAGAGGGACATATTAAAAAAAACATTTACGCTACAGGCTGGGCTGCTGATAATTCAATAGGAGTGATAGGGACTAACAAGAGTCGTGCAATAAATACAGTAAAAAAAATCATTTCTGAGATTACACCTTGTAAAACTAATTCTACACAAAAATTAAAGGATATGTTTATAGAAAAAAAAATAAACTATGTCACAAAACAGATGTGGAAATCAATCGATAAATTAGAAGAAGAAAACTCAAAGCCTAAATTTGTAAGAGAAAAATTTACTAATATAAATGACGCCTTAAACACAATAAATAGGAATTAAAATTCAATTTGAATTTTACTGAGAATTTTATTTTCATTAAAAAATCCTTCCCTTAATTGAATGTCTACGACTTTTTCTTTAGTATTAATTTTCATAAAACCAAAATTATTTTTAGTAATAATTTTACCAATCAAAAGTTGATCATTCTCTATTAAATTAAATTCACTTTGGTTAAAGGAACTTGATGTTATTTCATATATCTTATCATTTAGTTTATATATTCCGCCTACATGTCTGTCACCTGATAATATTATTGTAGGCCTCTTACTATTTTTTATAAGGTTTATTATTTTATTTCTTTCATGAGGAAAATTATTCCATTTCTCCCAACCATGATTTTTGGATAATATTTGTATGGAACTTAATATAAGTAGAATATCATAATCAGTATTAAATTCATTAGAAACCCAGTTCCATTGTTTTTTTCCTAAAATAGTTTTTTTATTATTATAGTCCGAAACATATTTTTTTTTAATGTTTATATTTCTGTTAATTGTAAATTCATCTTTAAAGTATCTGGTGTCTAATGCTATTACTTTTATTTTAACACTATTATATATTTCCCAACTTTTATATAGACCTTCTCTCTTTCTTCTTTCGTCATTTTCATTTACATTATAAAAATCTAGAAATAATTTTTTAGCTTTTTCTTTATAAATCCAGTTTTTTCCGCCGTCATTTTTACCATAGTCGTGATCATCCCAAATGGAAAATATATCTGTTGTCTCTTTAAGCAGTCTAAAGTATTTGTCGTTATCTAATACCTTATAAGCATTTTGCAAATTAGTGGCATCAGAATTATTAAAATCACCATATACATTATCGCCCAAAAGAATTAAATAATCTGGTTTATAAGAGTTTATGTAGTTCCAATGTGGCATTAATTTATTTTGATTAGAGCATGAACCAAAAATGAATTTTATTGTTTTTTTATTGACTATATCTTCTGAGTAAGATGCATTAAAAAAAAAGAAAATAAGAAAATATATATAAAATTTTAGCATATCAATTAAAATTATTTATCTACTAGTTTAATAGTATCCTCAAATAACCTAGTAAATTTTAAAATATCAATTCTCCCCGTATTAACATTCCTAGGACTGGGATGATAACAGCCTATAAGTTTTTTCTTATCAGGTAGTTCTGTAACTTTACCATGGACAAAATTTATTTTTTTTTTAATTAAAGAATAATTATTTTTGTAAAACAATACTATACTATCAAAAGCTATTTTTCCAAGAGCTACAATAACTTTTACATTTTTTAAAATTAAGAATTCCTCATTCAGAAAAGTTGAACAATTTAATAATTCTTGCTTTGTAGGTTTATCACCTGGTGGCACACACTTTAGAGAAAGTGTTAAATAAGCATTTAGTAATTTAAGCCCGTCATTCTTGTTAATTGAATAATTTTGATTAGCTAATCCTACTTTTCCTAGACATTTAAATAGGAAATCTGAAGATTTGTCTCCTGTAAAAACTCTTCCCGTTCTGTTTCCGCCATGCGCTGCAGGAGCAAGACCAATAATTAAGATTTTTGCATTTATATCACCAAACCCAGTTACTGGTCTACCCCAGTATTTTTCTTCTAAATACATTTTCCTTTTCTGATTAGCGACTTTATTTCTAAATAAAAATAGCCTTTCGCAAGTATTACAATTAGTAATAATTTTATTTAAGTCTATTAATCTTCTTTTATTAATTATATTCATTATAATAATAAATATTATTAATTAAAGGAGGTCAATTGTGAAATTTTTTGTCATAGGAAAAAGAAAAGAGGAAATTAAACCAGAACAATTTGCAGAATTTGCTGATTTGGAGGCAGAAATGGCTATACAACTTTTCAGGGAAGAGTTTATTAGAGAATTATATTCAATAAAAGGCGGAAAAGGTGCTTGTATGATTGTAGAAGCAAATGATGAAAATGAAATACGTGAAAAGCTTAAAGAGTTGCCCTTTGTAAAAAATAATTATTTAAATATTGATATTTTTGAAGTAAAACCCTACAGAGGATTTATGAAATAATATATATGTTTGAACCGAAAACATTAGAGATAAAAAAAAAAAAATTCAAGTGTGTAATAAAGGGTGAAGGACCTCTTGTTTTACTAGTACATGGTTGGCCTGAAACTTGGGTATCTTGGAACAATCAAATAAACTTCATTGCTAAACTAGGCTTCCAAGTTTTAGCATTTAATACTAGAGGATATGGGGGCAGTTTTATCCCTGAGAGTATAAGCAGTTATTCCTTAAAATATTTTATGGAAGATATTATAGATATTATTTCATTTCTTAATAAAGGTACAGCTATATTAATTGGGCATGACTGGGGAGCTCCAATTTGCTGGACAACGGCTGCATATTTTAAAGAAAAGGTTTCTGGAGTAATAGGATTAAGTGTTCCATTTACAAGAAGAGGAAAAATATCTAGCACAAAATTATGGAACAAATTATATAAAAATATTTTTTTTTATCAGAATTATTTCCAAAAGATAGATATTCCAGAAAAAGAATTGGAAAAAGACATTTTAATGTCACTGAAAAAAATTTATTATTGGTGTTCAGCAGAAGGATATTTTGATAAAATCAAGACTTCTAAAGACCTAAAATCTGGTTTGTTAGATAATATTCCTGATCCAGGGGATAGATTGAAATGGTTAGTAAATATAAATTTAAAATCTATGGTAAAAGATTTTGAAGAGTCTGGATTTAAAGGAACTTTAAATAGATATAGAGCTCAAGAAATTGATTGGATTGAACTTAAAGAGCTAGATGAGATGTTAATAACCCCGCCTAGTCTCTTTATAGGAGGTGAATTTGATCCTGTTAGATATTTTATCAGAAACTACGATGCTTATAAAAATGCAGGTAAATACTGTTCTAATTATAAAGGAACTTTTATTATTAAAAACTCTGGTCATTGGGTACAGCAGGAAAAACCTACTGAGGTTAACAAAATTATTAAAGAATTTTTAATGCAATATAAATGTTAATTAAGAAACCAACTCATTCTATCTTGGCCAAAAAATAATCTTCCATCGACTATAAACGAAGGTACTCCAAATAATCCTAATTCTACTGCCTTAGCTGTTGAATTCTTTAATTCATCTTTAATATCTTGTCTTTCTGCTGCTTCTAGAAAATCTTTACTGTTGAAATCATAATTTTCTAATGTTGATATTATATTTTTAGGATCAGATAAATTAGTATTACTAGCCCACATAGCATTAAACATAGCTTCGTTATACTTTTCTAACATATTATTTTCTTGCGCGAAAATAGCGCCTCGCATTAGATATAATGTATTTACTGGAAATGCATCATTCATAACAAACTTTACATCATATTTTTCGGCATGCATTTTGATATCTTCCATCATCCATTTAGCTTTAGGAATTACTAATCCAGGTGCTTTATTCTCTGTAGCCTTAAATATTCCCCCTAATAAAACTGGACAGTACTTTACTTTGTAAGACTCTTTATCTAAATCCTTTAATTGTGTCCATGCTAAATAAGCGGTAGGACTGCCATAATCATAATAAAAATCTATACTTTTCATATCAAATGTATTTATATATCACTATGGTAAATAAATTGCAAATACCAAAAGGATTTACTCCTTATAAAACAGTGGAGGGAAAGTTTGCATCACATATTGGACCATATTATATAAAAAATAAATTTCCAAATACTATATTCGGAACTTATATCCTGAACCTCCAAACTAACTTAAATGAAGTTGCACATGGAGGTTTCTTAATGGCATATGCTGACTCAGTAGGTGGTTATTATGCTTACAATACTGTTAAGAAATCTATTGTTACTATTAATTTAAATTCTAACTTCCTAAGCTATGTTCCTGTTGGATCCTGGTTAGAGGCGAAAGGAAAAGTAGTGAAGTATGGAAAAAGGTTGGTTTTTGTAAATATAGATATGTATCTAAAAAAAAAAATAGTTTTTAATGCAACAGGAGTATGGCAAATAATAAATATTGATAAACAAAAAATTTAATGTAAAAATGGTTTTTTTAAGGAGCTTTTGATGGATAATTTTAAAATTTTATTTATATTTTTACTAAGTATATTTTTGATATCATGTGAAAAAAAAGAAACTTCGGGACCTATAAAAATAGCTGCCATTGAGCCTTTATCTGGTCCATACGCAGCTGTAGGAAAAGATCTCGTAGACCACATCAAATTTTCTGCATCAGAAATTAATAAAAATGGGGGTATCAATGGAAGAATGATTGAAATTGTTCCCATGGATAATGCTATGAAAGCTGAAAAAACTACTGAGCTATTAAGGAAAGCTATTGATGACGGCATAAGATTTATTACTCAAGGCGGAGGTTCAAGTCATGCTCTAAATATCATTAAACAATTAGAAAAATATAATTCAAGAAATCCTGGAAAAGAGGTACTATTTTTAAATCATTCGGCTGTAACCACTAGTTTTACAAACGAAGAATGTACATTTTTTCATTTTAGATTCGACTCTAATGTTGATATGAAAGTTGCTGGGTTAGTGTCACATATGTCTAGAGATAATTCTGTAAAAAAAGTATATCTCTTTAATCAAAATTATGTATATGGACAGACATTTAGAAATACAGCTTCCCGTCTTTTAGAAAAAAATGCCCCAAATATTGAAATTGTTGGAGATGAGTTAATTCAACCATTTGGGAAAGTTCAAGATTTTAATCCATATATTACAAAAATAAAACTTAGTGGAGCTGATACAGTATTAACTGGTAATTGGGGACCTGATGCTTATAGATTTGTAAATGCATTGAAAGACGCTGGTTTAAAGGTGAAGTTGTTTGGTATTTATATTTCTGCTCCATCCGGAATGGCAGCTATGGATAAAAACTTGCTTTTTAACGATGTTGTAGTTGTAAAAGAATTTAATCCAACTAATCCAAATGCACCAGCTTGGTATAAAAAATATGAAAAAGATATTATTGAGTCAACTGGAATGACTCCAGATGGAGATAGATTTCGTTTCATGCTTGAAATGTTTAAGTCTGCAGCAGAAAAAGCCAATTCTTTTGAGCCAGTTGATATTGCTTATGCATTAGAAGGAATAGAGGGAAGAAGCGTTGATGGAGGTAAAATATATATGAGAAAAGAAGATCATCAAGTTCATTTTGATATGCAAGCATTATTAGTTGCAAAGAGGACTAGCCAATCAATCATATATAGAAACAAAGACTTTGATATGTCTTATGTAAACGTAGGAAATATTCCAGTAAATGATATAACTCTTGAAACGTCATGTAGTATGAAAAGGCCCTAATAGGAAATCTAATGTCACTTGAAGTAGTACTATTTATAATTTTTAATGGACTACTTTATGGTATGTTCCTCTTTATGCTTTCAAGTGGTCTTACTCTTATATTTGGTATGATGGGAATACTAAATTTTGCACATGCGTCATTTTTCATGCTAGGGGCGTATTTTGGTTATCAAATTGGTATTTACACTAATTTTTGGATTGCCTTAATAACGGCTCCAATCATTGTTGGATTTATAGGAGCACTCGTAGAAAAATACGGCCTTAGAAACATACACAAATATGGCCATATTGCAGAATTACTGTTTACATTTGGATTATTTTATATATTTGAAGAACTTGTTCAAATGATTTGGGGAAAAACGCCTGTCCCTTATAAAGTTCCTGAAATTCTTAATTTTCCATTAATTGAAATTAGCGGCATGTCTTATCCTGCCTACAGCATGTTTAGATTAGTCTTATCAGTTCTTATCTTTTTAGCTATTTACAGAATTCTTTCTAAGACTAAAACTGGTTTAATTATAAAAGCTTCACTTACTAAGCCAGAAATGGTTGCGGCATTAGGACATAATGTTCCAAGAGTATTTAGTAATGTTTTTGGGTTTGGATGTGGCTTAGCTGGGCTTGCAGGAGTAATGGCAGGAAATGTTATAGGTACTGAGCCCTCTATGGCTCTTTTACTTGGACCTATTGTTTTTGTTGTGGTGGTAACAGGAGGGCTGGGTTCTATAAAAGGAGCTTTAGTGGCTTCAATTATTATAGGAATGCTTCAGACGGCTGCCGTGTCTCTAGAATTTAGTTTAAATACTTTATTTGAATACTTAGGTTACCAAATAAATATTGAGTCTACTTTAAATAATTTTACAAATATAACAATATCGCAATTATCGCCGATAGTTCCTTACTTATTATTAATTATTGTTTTGATTGCAAGACCTAGAGGCTTGTTTGGAAAAAGAGATGTTTAAAGTTTTTAAGAATTTTAAATTAATTTTATACTTAATACTAATTTTCACTCTTCTATTATTGCCTGTTGTTTTTCCTTCATCATTTGCACTAACCTTATTTTGTAAGATGGGTGTTTTGATTATTTTTTCTGTAGCATACAACATGCTATTAGGTCAAACTGGTCTGCTGTCATTTGGACATGCAATTTATTTTGGTTTAGCAGGCTATGCATCTATACATTTCTTAACAGCAATCAATAATGGGCACTTTCCTCATATACCACTGTTTTTGTTGCCTTTTCTAGGTGCTTTTGTAGGTTTGATACTAGGAATTATAATTGGATATCTGTCTACAAAAAGATTAGGTACAGCATTTGCTATGATATCATTAGGTTTCTGCGAACTTGTAACTGCTCTAACTCTAATTTTTGTTGTTTTTTTTAATGGAGAAGATGGAATACAAGCAGATAGAGTAACAGGAAATGAATTTTTAGGTTTAACTTACGGCCCTCAAAATGAAGTATATTATTTAATAGTTCTATGGTGTATTTTTTCTGTAGGTATAATGTATGCCTTGACAAAAACACCATTTGGACGAATGTGTAATGCAGTCAGAGATAATCAACAAAGAGCAGAGTTTATAGGATATGATGTACGTAAAATAAGGTGGCTAGCATTCTCTTTATCTGCAATGTTTGCAGGAGCAGCAGGAAGTTTACACGCAATCAATTATGAACATATAGGTTTTGAATCTGTAAGCTTAGTACAGTCTGGTATGGTTTTATTTATGGCTTATATTGGTGGAATTGGGAACTTTTTAGGTCCCATTTTAGGGGCTATATCTTTAACTTATTTAGATACAATGCTATCAGATATTACAGAAGCATGGGTATTATATTATGGAATAATATTTGTAACGGTAATTGCATTTGCTCCTCAAGGAATAGCTGGTATAATATTAATGCATGAGCCTATAATAAGAAACAAACCTAAATTACTAAAAAAACTAATTTTTCCTTATTTCATTTTTGTACTTAGTATTTTATTGCTAGTTATAGGATTGACAACCTTAATAGAATTAGTACATTCCCTAAAATCTAGTCATTCTAATTTAAAAGTTTATTGGATAACAGTTTCTAATTCTAATTTATTGGTATGGATAGTTTCAATTTTATTTATTATTTTTGGTATGTTGGCATGTAAGAAAAGCTATCTAAGAACTAAAGATGCCTGGAATAATGTTATTGAAAATATTAAACTTAGTTTGGTGAAATGAACTATCATCTAGAACTGAAAAACGTTAAAAAAAGCTTTGGTCCTACTAGCATAATAAAAGGAGTTAATTTAAAGATTAGAAAAGGAGAAATACACTCATTGATTGGTCCTAACGGAGCAGGAAAGTCAACACTTTATAATCTTATCTCAGGTGTCTATCAAGTATCTTCAGGAAATATAATATTTAATAATAAAAATATAGAAAATTTACCATCACATGAAATTTTTAGATTAGGTTTATCCAGGAGCTTTCAAATTACAAATATTTTTCCTAAATTATCAGTTTTCGAAAATATTAGATGTGGTTTATTGTGGAATTCAAACTATAAATATTCTTTTACTAAAATCCTAGATTATGAAAAGAAAATAAACGAAAATACGCAAGAAATACTTGCTAAAATTTCTCTTGATAAATTTGCAAAAGAAGCAGCTGGATTATTGAGTTATGCTGACCAAAGAGCCTTAGAAATAGGAATTACTATAGCAGGGGGTGCAGAAACAATTTTACTTGATGAACCAACAGCAGGAATGTCTAAGAGTGAAACAGAAAGAGCAACCAAATTAATAAGAAATATCTCCAAAGAAAGAACTATAGTAATTGTAGAGCATGATATGGGAGTAGTATTTGACTTGTCTGATACAATATCAGTGTTAGTTTACGGAGAAATTATTTGTTCAGATAAACCTATAAATGTTAAAAATAATAAAAAAGTCAAAGAAGCTTATCTAGGAAATTTTGAGAGCTAAGCATGTTGAAAGTTAGTAATCTTAATTCATATTATGGAAAATCCCATATTCTGCAGGGAGTAAACCTAATTATTAATGAAGGTGAAATTGTATCACTTTTAGGAAGAAATGGTGTTGGAAGGAGTACTTTTATTAAAAGTGTCATGGGTATGGTTAAATCTGAGGGATCTATTATTTTTAATAATAAACAAATATTAGGAAAACCAGTTCATGAAATAGCTAATTTGGGCATAGGTTATGTGCCTGAAAATAGAGATATTTTTCCAGATTTAACAGTACGTGAAAACTTAGAACTAGGAAAGAAGGAAAATAAGTACGGTATTAAATGGAATATTGAGGAATTATTTGATTTGTTTCCAAACTTAAAAAATAGAATTGATGTCCCAGGTGGAGTATTATCCGGAGGAGAACAACAAATGCTGACTATTTGTAGAAGTCTCATGGGATGTCCAAAATTAATGATGATAGATGAACCCACAGAGGGTTTATCTCCACAGATGGTGGAAAATGTAGAAAGTCTTCTAAAAACAATTTCAAGTAAAGGTGTATCTATTTTGCTTGTTGAACAAAAATTAACTATAGCATTTAATTTATCAAAAAAGTTATACGTCATGGGCCATGGAAAAGTAGTTTTTGAGGGAGAGCCGAAAGAAGTTCAAAATAATAATGAAATAATAAAAGAATGGTTAGAGGTTTCATAATTGTCATTGCTGAATAAAATAAAGATAATTGATCTCACTAGATTTGTTGCAGGCCCTCATTGCACTTTAGTATTATCGGATTTAGGAGCAGACGTAATAAAGATAGAAAAACCGTTAAAAGGAGATGATTTAAGAATTATAGGCCCAAAACTTTTAGGGACTTCTCTGTGGGCAGCCGTCTTAAATAGAGGAAAGAAGTCAGTATCTTTGGACTTAAAAACCAAAACTGGGAAAGAAGTTTTATTTAAGCTTTTAAAAAAAGCAGATGTTTTGGTTGAAAACTTTAGACCTGGTGTAATGGAAAAGTTGGGTCTTAGTTGGCAAACATTAAGAAAAGTTAATGAAAAAATTATAATGGCTAGAATATCAGGATATGGGTATAGTAAAGATAGCATTCCAAGACAAGCATTTGATGCTACAATCCAAGCTGAAACAGGATTTATGGAAATTAGTGGTCAGGAAAAAAAGCCGACCATGATTGGAACAGTTTTATTAGATTACACAACCGGCTTAAACACAGCTGTAGGAATATTGGCTGCATTAAATAAAAGAAATATAACAGGCAAAGGTATGCTTATAGAAACTTCATTAATATCATCTGCCTTGTCATTATCAATGGGAGCAGTACCGGATTTTTTTTTAAATAAAAATGATTTTGGAAAAAATGGAAATTCTGATAGATATTCAGCACCATCTAATACGTATAAAGCAAAAGATGGTTTTATTCATATAATGGCAGGTAGCGATGATAGATTTGCTGGTCTAGCAGCATCAATGGGTACAAAAAATTTAATAAACAACGAATTATATAAAACTCCTATATCAAGACTTAATAATCAAAATAAATTAGATAAAATAGTAAATAATTGGACAAAAAAGAATAGCATTAAATTTTTAGGGAAAGTTTTATCAGCAAATTCAGTACCTTGGGGTAAAGTAAACACATTTAGTGACTTTATGAAAACTAGAACAGCTAAGCAATACCTAATAAATGCTAACATCGCTGGAAGAAATATAAAAGTTCCAGAATGTGCTATAAAATATA
>JAYYAX010000011.1:0-10327 GCA_036042925.1 Pseudomonadota bacterium | reverse complement strand
TGAATGGCATCCTTGGTTATACTTATTTTTGATTCCGTCAATAACAATGAGGCTTTGGGCAGAAGAGAAAAAGACAGGTACTATAGAGTTTATTAGCACACTTCCTATAAAACCAGTATCCATTGTTGTTGGAAAGTTTTTTGCTTCATGGGCTTTTACTATAATAGCATTATTATTAACTTTTCCACTATGGATTACTGTAAATTATTTAGGAGAGCCAGATAATGGTGTTATATTAGCAAGTTATTTAGGTAGCATGTTAATGGCAGGCAGTTATCTATCTATTGGAATTTGTATTTCAGCCCTAACTAATAATCAAGTTATTGCTTTTGTAGTATCTGCTACTATTTGTTTTTTGTTTACTGTAAGCGGATTACCTATAGTACTAGACTTTTTTAATATATGGAGCGGACAAAGTTTGACCGATGCAATAGCGTCCTTTAGTTTCCTGACTAATTACGCTGATATTACTAGAGGATTGATTGACTTGAGAAGTTTGCTATATTTCATAACTCTCATTATTTTCTTTTTGTATTTAAACATACTTTTTATAAGTAACATGAGTAGATGATGATAATTAAAAAAAGTTTATATAAAAATTCTACATTTATTAATTTTGTACTAAGCGTAATCGCTTTTATTTCTATTAATATTATTTTGTCTAAATTATTAATCAATAAGAAAATAGATTTGACTGATGATAACCTATTTACACTGTCAACCAATACAAAAAATATAATAGAAAATCTTAATGAACAAATAAAAATACAACTTTTTTTCTCTGAGTCTTTAAGTCGAGATATACCTCAAATTAGAGACTTTGAAAAAAGAGTAAGAGAACTTATGATTTCTTACACTAAATTATCATCTAATGTAAAGCTTGAGGTTTATGATCCACAACCATTCACAGAGCTTGAGGACCTAGCTAATACATATGGAATTCAAGGACTTCAACTTAATCAGGAAGGTGAAAGATTTTACTTTGGAGCGACTTTAACTAATTCAGTAGATGATATGGTTGTAATACCTTTTTTTGAAATAGCAAGAGAACGTTTTTTAGAGTATGACTTAACAAAGTCGATTTATAATTTAGCAAATACAGATAAACCAATAATAGGTCTTATATCTGGACTACCATTTGCTGGGGGAGTTTCAAATACAGCTAATGGTCCTGAATACCAAAACCCATTTTATTTATATGAAAATATTTCAGAATTTTACGAAATAATAAATCTTACTGAAGATTTCGATAAAATACCTGATAATGTTGATCAACTTCTGGTTATACATCCAAAGAATCTTTCTGATAACGCACTTTATCAGATAGACCAATTTGTTTTAAAAGGAAAAGGTGCAACTTTTTTTGTTGATCCATTTTCGGAATATGAAAAAACTAATCAAAATCCAGATCAAGAAGAACTTAATATACCAAAGTCAGATTTAAATAAATTATTCAAAATGTGGCAAGTAGAAGTAGAGCCAGGCATGATTGTGGGAGATATAATAAATGGAAGAAAGGTAAGCCTTGGAACAGTTAACGACGAAAAAATATTAACTTATATTCTCTGGTTAGCCTTACAAGGAGATTTATTGTCCAAAAAAGATATTATTACTTCTAACTTAGATTTTGTTTTTTTTAAATCTGCGGGTTCTATTAAAAATATAGATAAAAATAATGAGATAGAATTTACACCTTTAGTATCAACTTCTCTTAATTCCATGCTTGTAGAAAGATTTAAGATGCAATTTAGGGCAGATCCAGAAGCCTTATTAAAAGACTACAAATCAGAAAATAAAAAATTTATATTAGCGGCTAGGGTTAAGGGTTCTTTTAATTCATCCTTTAAAGAGGAAGATCTATCTAAAATAGGCGTAGATACAAAAAATCATATTAAAAAAAGCAAAAATTCTAATATAATAATTTTCTCAGACACCGATATGCTTAATGATTTAACATGGCTTACGAGACAAGACGTATTTGGTCGTAGCAATATAATTCCTACAGCTGATAATGGAAGATTGGTAATGAACGCAATAGAGTCTATGAGTGGAGGAGAAAACCTAATTAGCCTTAGAGGCAGAGGAGTTTCAAATAGGCCTTTTTTAGTCGTAGAGAACCTACAAAAAAATGCTGAGCTGTTATTAAAGCAAAAAGAAGATTCCCTTAAGAAAGAACTAGAGGAGACAGAAGAAAAGCTTAAGAAACTCAAGGAGGGTAGTATTAATGAAGAAAGTATTTCTTTAGAACAAACACAAACAATTACTGATTTTAATAAGAAAATTTTAAATATTCGAAAAGATTTACGAGATGTTCAAAGAGAGTTAGGAGAGAATATTAGAAAATTAGAAACTAGATTAAAGATCATAAACATTTGGATAATGCCAATTCTTGTAATGCTTTTATTTTATACTTTTAAATATTTTTCATCTAGAAAAAAAAATAAATATCTATCCAACTAGTATTTAATATATGTTAAAAAAAAAATACATTCTCAGAGTTACTTTTTTAATAATTTTTTCTTTGGCAATAATTTTATCTCTACCAAAAAAATATAAGACAAGCATAGAAACTAAAAAAATATTTTCTGGCTTAACTGAAGAAATTCAAAATATAAGTAAAATAACTTTTGAGAGTTCTTTTGCCGAGTACCAATTAAGTAAAAATGATCAAAAATGGACTTTAAAAGGATACAATAATTATCCTGCTGATATAAAAAAAATAAATTCTTTTTTTCTCAAGCTTATAGAGAGTAACTTCATAGATATTAAAGATATTGAATCAAAGAATTATAAAAAGCTTGGAGTTGGTTATCCTTTTGAGCTTGATAGTGAGTCTATGAAAGTAAAGATCTATAAAGAAGAAAGCAAATTGTATGATTTTATTATAGGAAAAAGCCTAGGAGATGAAAAAAGCTATAAAGTAAATTATTTTAGAATTTTTGATGAAGAAAAAGTCTATCTATTAAAAAATTCACTGGATATCCCTATAAAGGAATTTCAATGGATAAATGAAGATATAATCAAAATTGCTAGATGGCGTATTAAATCTGTAGAAATAAACGATATTATTAGTAAATCTCAATTTAAAATTTACAGAGACAGTTATGACTCTAGAAACTATAAATTAGATAATTTATCAAAAAATTACTCTTTAAAAAATAATTTTTCTCTTAATTCATTAGCATCTGTTTTTGAGAGTTTGAAAATTTTAGATGTTACTCCAATTCTACCAAATTCCGATAAAGTTGATGCTGATATACAAAAAAATATTATAGTAGAAACTTTTGATGGTCTCATATTAAAGTTAGATTTACTAAAGGAAGATAAAAAGCAATACATAAAAATTTATGCAAAAAGCGATATTCAAGTTAGGGAAGAGCTTCCAGAGAGTGAAAAAAAAATAGTTGGTTTGCCCAATATGAAAAGCTTTAAAGAAGTAATAGATGAGCAAGAAAAAATAAGATTTGCTACAAACTGGTTATACACGATAGATGAAGAGAGTCTCGCCTTATTAAACAAAAGTAAAAGTGACTATATTAAAAAAAACATAAATGACTAACACTGTATTAAAGAAAAATAGCTTTTTTTCTTTTTTATAATTTCTTGATAACCTTTTAGTCCAGTAATTTCTATAATAAATAAACATTCCACTAGATTACATTTGAACTTTTCTAGAAGTTCTATAGAAGCACAGGCAGTTCCACCAGTAGCTAAAACATCGTCCAATAGCAATATATTTTCATCTTTACTTATTGCATCAGTATGAATTTCTAAGGTATCATTTCCATATTCTAGTTTGTAATCTTTATTATATGTTTTATAAGGAAGTTTCCCTGGTTTTCTAATTGGCACAAAGCCACAAGATAATTTAGTAGCTAAGCTAGATCCGAAAATAAAACCTCTAGCCTCAATTCCTACTACTTGACTAATTTTACTTTCTTTGTGTCTCATGTATAGAATATTTATAACTTCAGTAAATGCAGTACTGTTTTTTAATAGAGTAGTAATATCTTTATAAACTATTCCTTTTTTAGGAAAGTCTGGTATATCTCTTATATAACTACTAAAATCCATATGAAAATATTTTTATTTTTTTTAATTATATTAACTAATAATAATTTACATTCTAAAGAATTAAAAGATATTATTGGACATATAAAATTTTATAAAACTGAGAATGACGAAACCTTAATAGATATTGCGAGAATAAATAATCTTGCTTTTCCAGAAATTATGTCGGCAAATCAAGGGATTGATGATCCATGGACCATAGAAAATGATTATCATATTCTATTACCTAATAGGCATCTTTTACCCAATGTTAATAGACAAGGAATAGTAGTAAATAAGGGGGATTTGAGGCTTTACTACTTTTCTAATAATAATGAGGTCTACTCTTACCCTATCGGTATAGGAAGAGGAGATTGGGAGACTCCTTTAGGAGAAGCTATAGTTACAGGAAAAAAGAAAAACCCTTACTGGACAGTGCCTGAGTCTATTTTAGAAGAAGAACCTCATTGGCCGCCAGTAGTAAAACCTGGCCCAAAAAACCCTTTAGGGACAAGAGCAATTTATTTGTCAATGCCAGGATACCTATTGCATGGAACTAACAAACCATGGGGGGTTGGAATGAAAGTAAGTCACGGCTGTATAAGATTATATCCTGAGGCTATAGAAGAGTTGTATGATTTAGTAGGTAAAGGGGAAAAAGTTCAAATAATAGACCAACCAGTAAAATCAGGATGGGAAAAAAACACTTTGTATTTAGAGGTCCACTCAATGCACCCTTATGGGTTAGAGGATAAAGCTTTAATCGAAAATAATTTAAGGTTACTTCCTCAGGCTACAGAAAGTTTGCAATCTACTGCTGGACATCATATAGCAAATATAGATTGGAAAAAAGTAGTAAATATAGTTAAAACAGCTTCAGGAATACCTGAGGCTGTTCTAACTAATATTGAAAATTAACTATTTTCTAGAAATAGTTTTGAACATACGATCAATCTTGTCATTAAGTGCTCTTAATGCAGACCTATTCTGTTCTGTCATCGCCTCTGCTCTTTGTGCTGTTTTGTTAGCAGAAGCAACTGCTGCATCTTGCTCAGCATCCTTAGCTTCTAAGGTGGCTTTCATTTCTGCTATAGCAGCATCCAGGGCTGACTTATTAGTAGTCTCACAACCTGTAAGAATCAAAACTGCGGCTATGAAAGGCAAAAGTAAAATTTTTTTAAACATAAATAACTCCAACTTTATTTAAATATAGCATTATTTATAGTTAACTATATCTATAATGTAAAGAGTTTACTTAGATTTTATCATTTTAATAGCATAAAGAATTGCGGCAACCATATTTCTTGCTTTTGCCATATTTTGGTATGCAATGTCAAATGCTGTTCCGTGGTCAACGGAAGTTCTAATAAATGGAACTCCAAGTGTGACATTAACAGACTGATCAAAATATATTAACTTTACAGGAATATGTCCTTGATCATGATAATTAGCAATCACTAGATCATACTTTCCTTTATTAGCTTCTCTGAATATTATATCAGGAGAGATAGGACCTATTATGTCAATGCCCATATGCTTACAATTTACAACAGCAGGCTTTAATATATTAATCTCTTCATTACCAAATAGTCCCTGTTCTCCAGCGTGCGGATTTAAACCACATATTGCTATTTTTGGATTTTTTTTTCCTAGCTTTTGCATATGTTCAAAACCAATTTTAATAACCTGCTCAACATTTCTTTTAGATACCATTTTTATCGCTTCAGATAATGATATATGACAAGTTACATGTAAGGTAGAAAACTTTTTATTAGCTAACATAAGGTAAGGTTCTTTTACATTGAATAAGTGAGCAAGAAGTCCAGTATGTCCATCAAATTTATAACCTGCCATATGCAATGATTTTTTTGATATTGGTGCCGTTACAATTCCTAATATTTTATTTTTTTTATATAATTCTGCACTAATACATATTGCTTTATATGAAACTTCTCCCCCTGCTTTAGATGACTGTTTATTAAAACTCACATCTTCTTCAATATCTATGAACTCTTTAATGCAATTTAAATTACTTTTTATTCCTGATAGCTCACAAGATTTTTCAAAAGACTTTTTATTTCCAATTACAATAAACCTGTAAGGTAGTTTTTTTCTATTAAAAAAATTCAATGCTTTTGCACTAATTTCCGATCCTATTCCACAGGGATCTCCTAATGTAATACCTAATGTTTTCATTTTTACTTTGTAAAATTATATTTACTTTTTAAATAAGTTCTATATAAATAAATTCTAGTCCCCATCGTCTAGCGGTCTAGGACGCCGCCCTTTCACGGCGGAAACACGGGTTCGATTCCCGTTGGGGACGCCAGCTTTTCTCAATCTTTCAGGGTACTTGATGCAATTAAAAATCTATCCCCTACGGTATTACACCGGTTCCTAGATGATGATTAATAAGCTAGAAGCACAAATAATGTCATATACCGCTATTTTTAATAGTTCTTTAGTTATTCAAACATTTTACGCCACTTTTCTTGGTTATACTGATTTCCATACATAACAGTACTATTTAATGAAACTACTCCAGCTACCATAATAGCAGTTTTAATTTCTTCTTGAGTAGCTCCAGCTTTTTTAGCCATTGCAGTATGTGCTACTATACAATATTCACATTTCATACCTGCTGCTGCAGATAAAGCAAACAACTCAAAAGTTTTAGCATCAAAACCGCTTCTTTTTTGAAATGTTGCCATTTTAAGTACCATTTCTGTATAAGCACCTAAAAATGCCTCAGGCTCCATAGGTGTTGTAATAGGATTTGTTTTTATATGATTATCAGCATTTAAAAACGAAATTGAAAATATTAAAGATATAGTAATTAAGATTATTTTTTTCATGTTTATTTCTTTCTTTAGTTATTAGTGATATATTTAGATATAAGGAGTTTCAAAATGAGATACTTACTATTACTTATTTATTTTTTTATAAATATTTTATCAGCAGAAGAATTCTCCCTTGAAGCGTATTCTAGCACCAAAAGAGATAGAATTAAAGTTGCAGATAACTTTGTGTATGAAAATATAGAAACAAAAGGACAATGGAAAGACTCCAAAGGTCAATATGGTTTAGTTTTTTGCCATGGTAACATTGTAAGTGAAAATGGAACCAAAAAGCTTCAATCATTTTGTGAGTACAAAGATAGGGATAATGATAAGGCCTGGACAGTATTGACCAGTAATAAGCAAATAGATTTAGATAGTAAAATGTATCAATTTGATACAACAGCAGAGATAGGAAAGAACATTTATTTAAATGGTTCAGGCAAGTACAAAAGTCTGATAGGTTATGAATGTACTTTTGCAGTAAAATACTATGATGAGGAATACAATTTTCTCGTACAGAAATGTAAACCACCAAGTCAATAAAATATATTATCTACTCTAGCATTTTTTTAAGTTTTTCTTGACTATATTGATTGCCATATAAAACTGTACTATTTAATGATACTACGCCTGCAATCATTACAGCGATTTTAATTTCTTCTTCAGTAGCACCAGCTTTTTTAGCCTCGTAGGTATGAGCCATTACACAATATTCACATTTCATGCCTGCTGCTGCTGATAAAGCAAAAAGATTAAATATCTTAGCATCAAAACCACTATTTTTTTGAAAAGCAGCCATTTTAGTAGTTATTGTAGTATATGACTTTTTAAATGACTCAGGTTCAAATTGAGTGAAAAAATTAGGTTTAATTTGTTCATCAGCATTAATTAAAAAACTGTTAAAAATAAATAGAATAGTAAAAATTATTATTTTTTTCATAAGAAGTCCTTTCAAATATTAAAAAATTTATAATAATATATTTAATATAAATTGGATAAAAAGTTTTTATTAAGGTTAAGAAAAATTTTTTAAAAATACTTAGAGGTAGACTTAAAAGTAATTAAATTATCAATTTGAAATTATTTAAAACCAAACTAACTATATATTATGCAAATAGTTTGGTTTAAAAGAGATTTGAGAGTTTTTGACAACGAAGCTCTTAAAAAAGCTTGTGAAAAAGGTCCTATATTGCCCTTATATATATTTGAAAAAGATTTATGGAAGAAATCCACAATGTGTATGAAACATTACACTTTTCTAAAACAGTCATTACATGATCTAAATAATGATTTAGAGAAGTTGGGGCAGACTCTCATCATAGAAAAAAATAATGTAATAGAAGTTTTTAAAGAATACAAAGAAAAATATAATATTACAACAGTATGGTCACATCAAGAAACATGGAATTATTGGGTAATGCAAAGAAATAATAAGTTATCAGAATGGTTTAGGTCTAATAATATAAGATGGATTGAGGTTGTTCAAAATGGAGTTATTAGAAATCTAAAATCTAGGGAAGGTTGGGCAAAGAAATGGAATAGTAGAATGAATGAAAAAGTATTTAATTCTCTAACTCATCTTGAAAAAACTAGTGATAAAATTTATAAAATTCCTGCTTATGAAGAATTAGGTTTAAAAGGTGAAAAAAATACAAATTTTATTTTAGGCGGGAGGAAGGAGGGGTTAAAATTATTAGAAAGTTTTCTATTTAATAGAGGTAAAAATTATTCTGTAGAAATGTCTTCACCAATAACTGCTATTAAGAGTTGTTCTAAATTATCTGCACATATTTCCTTTGGTAACCTTTCAATAAAGGAGATTTTTCAAAAGGCAAATAAAAGAATTGAAATTTTAAAGAATAATTATTCTAAAGAAAACAAAGTGTGGATAAAATCAATAAGATCATTTCTCAAGAGACTTCATTGGCACTGCCATTTTATTCAAAAACTTGAAGATGATCCTTCTATAGAGTTTAAAAATATGCATAGCTTATATGATGGCTTAAGAGAAGAAGAATTTAACGAAAAATTCTTCGTTGCTTGGAAAAATGGAATAACAGGCTTTCCTTTCTTGGACGCCTGTATGAGGTCACTCAAAGTAAACGGCTGGATTAATTTTAGAATGAGAGCAATGCTAATGAGTTTTGCAAGCTATCATTTATGGCTTCATTGGAAATATACAGCTGATTTTTTAGCCACTTTATTTATAGATTATGAACCTGGTATTCACTATACACAATCACAAATGCAATCTGGTACTACAGGTATAAACAGTATAAGGATATACAATCCTATCAAACAAGGAAAAGATCATGACCCTGAAGGTTTGTTTATAAGAAAATGGATTCCAGAATTATCTAATATTCCACAGAAAGATATACATACGCCATGGTTAAGCCAGGTTAAACTTAAAAATTATCCTCTACCATTAGTAGATGAGGCTACTGCTAGAAAAGAAGCTGCAAAAAAAATTTATAATATTAGAAATTCTAAAAAGTTTAAAGAACAGTCAAATAATATTTATTTGAAGCACGGAAGTAGAAAAATTAATTATAAAAGTAAAAGCAAAAATTTAATTAATAGAACAGATCAATTGAGTTTGTTTTAATATAACTTTTGTAAACTAAAGAGTTAGATCTACATATTTACTAAATATTTGGATAGTTTATATGTTGTATAAATAATTTTCTTTATTTCTTAAGTCATACATAACTATTTTTGATAAATCTAAAAGACATAATTTTTTTTATTTTAACTAATTATGGTATAGTAATTAATAGCACAGAAAGGATCTATATGAGCATATATTGTATAAAAATTAAATATACTAAAGAAGCGATAAGAGGCATGATGGAGGAAGGAGTAGATAGAGCTGATGCAATGAGAAATTTAACTGAGGCATTAGGGGGCAAACTTTTATCTTTTTATGGAATGGTAGGGCAGCATTATCACGCAATGGCAATTTCAGAGGTTCCTGAATACGCTAATTTAAGTGCTGGTATAGTTACTGCTATGATGGCTAATACTTTAGAGGATTATAAAGTAATTCCTTTATATGAAAGCTCAGATATAACCAAGGTTTCATCTATGTATAAAGGTGTGATGTCTAGTTATAAGAAGCCAGGTAATTAGCTCTATATTATAATAATTTAAATTTTAAGACTTCATAGAAAAAGTTAAAATTATTCTGAGATCTTATTTATAGCTTCTTTTTCATGCTTGAAAAGTATTTCTTCTATTTCGCTATAGGTTATGCTTATTTTTGCTTTTTGAAAGTCATCTAAAATTTTCTTTATTACATCTTCGTGACCCGGTTCATTAAAGTCTGCCATTATTACTTCATCTATATAATCGTCAATTTTAGAGTTTTCTAACCCAAGTTTTTCTGCAGCCCATTTACCTAAGCTTTTATTTCTAATAGCAGTAACTTTAAATTT
>JAYYAX010000010.1:0-12116 GCA_036042925.1 Pseudomonadota bacterium | reverse complement strand
TTATTTCTAGATCATAAGATTTATAATCTAATATAGCCAAAAGAAAGAGAGCCTATTGCTTTGCTAGTATTGATTAAAAAATTAGTTAACGCAAAATTAATTTTTTTCTCTTTTTTTAACTCAATTGAAAAAATAGGATTTAAGAATAAATTTAGAATAAGTAAAAAAATTTTCTGACTTTAAACAGTAAACATCAGAAAATTAATAAAATTTATATTATAAAATTGTCTTTATTTAGTTTTGGTAATTATGATATATTAAAATAAATGAGAGTTTTTTTTGTTACACTAATATCATTATTTCTTTTACAAGGATGCAATAAGAACGGTGTTCCCTTAATGAGTAGTGGTGTATCTGGAACAGAAGGCCTTCCTCCCGAACAACTTAGTTTTGCCAAATTTAAAGATATAGCAATACCAGATGGTGCAGTAATGGATATGGAAAATACTGTAATTTTTGGCAGTGATGACGAATGGTTTGGAAGACTTGCAATTAATCCAAGACTAAGTCACGCAGAAACTTTTGATTTTTTTAGATATGAAATGCCTAATCTTAATTGGACAGAAATAACCAATGTTAGATCTACCAGCAGCGTTCTTAGTTATGAAAAGGATCAAAGAATTTTAACCATACAAATTTCAAATTCTTATGGGCAAACTTTATGTTTAATTAATATGTCACCAAAAAAACAATAGGATTAAGAAAATAATGGATGAACAAGAACAAGATAATAAAAATTATGGTAGCGTAACTTTAGTGACGCTAATTACATTGGCTGTCTCTGCTGCAACTATATATATACTAATAGCTGTTTTCAATTAACTTTTTCTATTTTCACCCCGCCAGGAGCTTGCTCGGTTGGTGTTATCTCAATAGATGAAATATTTACGTGAGCTGGAGCTTCTATAACAAATAAAATTGCAGCTGCAATATCTTTAGGTTTTAGCATCTGAAGACCTTGTTTCATTTTCAAGGCATCCTTTTTTGTATCAAATGCAACATCAAAAAACTCTGTATCAACTCGTCCAGGATTTATTTCAGTACACCTAACTCCCGTACCAGAAAGTTCTAGTCTTAAGTTTTGATTTATCAAATGAACAGCTCCCTTAGATCCTCCATAAACAGAACTAGAAAGCGGATATAGTCCTGCAATTGATCCAATGTTAATAATATGACCTTTTTTTCTTTTAACCATATTTGGAGTTATGCATCTTAATAATTGAAGAAATGATTGAACATTAGTATCGATGGTAGTAAGAATATCTTTTGCTGTGGTATTATAAATTTTTGTAAATCCTCTACCAAGACCTGCATTATTTACAAGAATGTCGAAATTACTTTTTTTAAGCTTTTCTATCTCCTTGGTATCTCTAATATCCATTATTATAATTTCGCATCCTGTTTCTTTTGATAATTTTAAAAGTTTATTTTTTCTTCTAGCTATTGCTGTAACCTTGAATTTTTTCTTACTAAGTAATCTTACAACTGCTTTCCCTATACCACTAGATGCCCCTGTAACTAGTGCTGTTTTATATTTGTTAGAAAGCATAGATAATTATAACTTACCAAATATTTTTTCTAAATCTTTTTTTTCTTTTTCCGTAATCAAAGTCAAATTATTCTCAATTTTTTTGAATAGCCTTATAAAATCTTTTCCTTCTTCCGATAGCTGGGAGCCTCTAACTCCCTTTCCTCCTGGTTTTGCATATACTAATTTTCTAATTGAGGAATTATTTAATTCATTTATCAATCTCCATGCTTTCCTATAGGATAAACCCATACTTTTCGCGGCTTTGGATAAAGAACCTGTTTCTTCAATTTTTTCAAGCAATAAAACCTTACCTGGGCCTATATGAAAATTATTTTTTAATTGAATTCTTATTTTTATTAAATTATTTTTTTTAATATTCAATTTTTACCTTATCTCCTATTTTTATGTTGTAGTTATCAACCATTCCTGAATTTATTTCTAAAACATATTTAACTTTTTCTTTTGAACTATAAATTTTTTCATTATTAGGTGGAACGTCTTTAATATAACTTATAATATATTTCTCTTTATTAATAAAAATTATATCAAGGCTTATATATGTATTTTTCATCCAAATGCTTACAGTGTTTTCAGTAGGAAACACAAAAAGCATTCCTTTTTTTTCTTCCAGCTTTTTTCTAAACATTAAACCCTTTTTTCTTGAAAAGTAATTATCTGCTATTTCTACTTCAAGTAATAATTTTCTGCTCGTAAATTCAACAAAACCTATATTTTTTTTATCTTCTGATAAACAAGTATTAGCAAAAATAAAAATATAAAATAAAATATGTATTAATTTTTGATGCATATTATTTAATCTTTTTATAAACTAAAACTTATGAATTTATCAAAAAAAATCTTTTTAGCCTTAGGATTAGGTCTAGTTTTAGGATCATTATTCAATTATCTTAGTTTTTTTGAAAGTAGTTTTTTTCTTGATATTATAGAAATTCCTGGAAGCTTGTTCATATCATCACTTAAAATGCTAATTGTTCCTGTTGTTTTTTTCTCAATTGTTTGCGGTGTATCAAATCTTACTAATATAGCTGCCTTGGGAAGAATAGGAGGTATTTCTGTATTACTTTATATTGCTACTACTTGTATTGCAATAAGCCTAGCACTATTTTTCTCAAACCTAATTGATCCTGGTACAAAAAAGGAAGTTAGTGAAATAGGAAGTTTTATACAAAAGACCCCCCCAGAGCTTAAAGAAGTAATTATAAATATTATTCCTAGCAATATTTTTAAAGCTTTTTCTGAAGCAAAAATGTTGCAAATTATTTTTTTTGCAGTTTTGTTTGGTATTACCATTAATTTAGTTAAAGAAAAAAGTTCTAAGCTAAAGGATGCTACATTAGTATTTAATGATTTATTTTTGAAAATGATTGAAGTAGTAATGAATTTTGCGCCTTATGGCGTATTCTTTTTAATTTTTAAAACATTTTTTACTCAAGGTTTTTCTACTATATTCGAACTAGGAGAGTATTTTTTTACTGTGCTTTTGGTTTTATTAATACACCTGATATTCACTTATGGAAGTATTTTACTCTTAGTAGGTAAAATAAATGTAGTAAAGTTTTTTTCTAAAATGAAAAACTCCATCTTGTTTGCTTTTTCTACAGCGAGTAGCGCAGCAACAATTCCTATAAATTTAAAAACAGTAGAAGAAAACCTTGGTGTTAAGAAATCGGTCGCATCTTTTACAGTTCCTTTAGGTGCTACTATTAATATGGATGGAACTGCAATTATGCAGGGAGTAGCTACTGTATTTTTAGCAAACACGTATGGAATTGATTTAAATTTTGCAGATTATCTGTCAGTAATTTTAGTGGCTACGCTTGCTTCGATAGGTACAGCAGGTGTTCCTGGTGTAGGCTTAATTATGTTAACAATGGTTTTAAATCAAGTTGGCCTTCCAGCAGAGGGAATAGCCTTAATTATTGGAATAGACAGAATATTAGATATGGCGAGAACGGCAGTTAATGTTACTGGTGATGCAACTATCTCTTGCATAGTTGCTAAGGTAGAAAAAAAAATAGACATGAAAATTGTTAACTTTTAGTTTTCAAATACCACTCTGTCCATGAACCATCATAAACACTCCATGCATAATTAGAAATATAGTTTAGTGAAAATGCTAAAGCACATGCACTTACCCCAGAACCACAACTACAAATAATTTTATGATTTTCTTTTATAGTCTTTCTAAAAATAACTCTAAGTTCGCTTTTATTTTTCAAAAAACCATTTCTATCTAAAAGAGAATGTTCTAAGCTATAACTTCCCTCTATGTGTCCTTTACCAATGTTTTCTCTAGGTTCGGGATCAATTTCTAAAAACCTTGCTTTAGGTCTAGCATCAAGAATACATATTTTTTTATTTTCTTTTTTGTAATTAATTATACTGTTATAAGTTATATTTAAATCCAATTTAATTCTTCCTGTTTTGTAATTGGAAGGCTTTATTTTTTGATTACCCCTTTCGATCCTCCCATTAGCTTGTCTCCATGCTTTAAGACCTCCGTTCAAAATAAAAACATTATTATGTCCAAAATATTTAAACATCCACCAAGCTCTAGGTGAGCTCATAATTCCTTCGCTGCAGTAAATTACTAAATAGTCATTTTTGCTAATTCCCAAATCAGAATTTTTTTTTTCAAAAGTTTTTCTGCTTGGTAGCATGTGAGGTAATGAAGATTTTTTATCACTAACATCATCAATATCAAAAAATACAGCACCTGGAATTCTTTTTTGTTTATATTCTTTTTTCGCGCTTCTTTTTATATTAGGTAAATACCATGATGCATCTAGTACTTTAATATTTTTTTTTTTTTATATTTTTTTTCAGCCAATGTGAATTTACTAACATTTTATAACCAATCCGGATAATTTAAATTTTTTGAATTTAAAAAGCTTTTATTAAAAATCTTATTTGAATATCTATTTGCATAGTCACATAAAACAGTCACTATAGTTTTGTTAGGCCCCAAGTGTTTGGCTAACCTTATAGCACCTGCTACATTTATTCCGCTACTAGGTCCTAGGAAAAGCCCCTCATGTCTAATTAAATCATAAATTATATTTAGAGCAGACTGATCAGAAACCTTAAATGCTCCATCAAAATCTATCCCCTCTATGTTTTTAGTTATCCTGCTTTGGCCTATACCTTCCGTTATTGAACTATAGGAGGCTTTGGAAACTCCTTTCCTGATAAAAGAATACATTCCTGAACCATATGGGTCCGCACAGAAAATTTTAATATTTTTATTTTTATCTTTTAAGCCAATATAGTTACCTGCTAGGGTACCTCCTGTTCCTATAGCGCATATAAATGCGTCTATTCTTCCTTGTGTCTGCATCCATATCTCTTTTGAGGTAGTTTCTACGTGAGCTTTTCTATTAGCTAAATTATCAAATTGATTAGCCCATATAGCATTACTATCTTTTGCTATCTTCTTTGATAATTGAATATAATTTCTTTTGTCAGTAAACGGTGCCTTTTCTGTTAAAACAACTTTCGCACCTAAATGCTTTAAAGTATCAATTTTCTCTTTACTTTGATCATTTGGCATTACAATAATAGTTCTATAACCCATTGCTGCCCCTATAATAGTGAGACCTATTCCAGTATTTCCTCCTGTTCCCTCAACAATTGTGTTATTGTATGTAGCTTTTTTTTTATCAATTTCCCTAATCATAAATAAGGCTGCTCTATCTTTAACAGATTGTCCAGGGTTTAAAAATTCTGCTTTTCCTAAAATATTACACCCAGTGATTTCAGAAGCCTTTTTTAATTTTATTAATGGTGTATTACCTACTTCTTTGATTATACTTTCAGAAAAATTATTTAATTTCTTATCCATTCTTTCTGATTGGTTTTTTAATTACACTACTTTGTGGATTATACCCTTTGACTGCAAAAAATAAGAATACAGCCGTGCAGAAAATACATACCAAAAATCCATCTAAATAAAACTTTCCAAGACTCGCGGCCCTCACCATCTCTACACCAAAAGTAAAAGGGTTTGCACTTGCTAAATAATAAATAAAAGTAGCACCATTATCGACCAAACGCCATAGGGGATAAAGAGCTGAAGAAATAAAAAACATTGGAAATATTACAAAGTTCATAGTCCCTGCAAAGTTTTCTAATTGTTTTATATAAACAGATAGTAACAAACCTAAAGAACCAAGCATTAACCCAAATAAAACTATGAAAGGAAAAGCTAATATCCAACCTGTATAGTTAGTTAAAAAAGGTGTATAAATATTTATAATTGGAATACAGATAATTAAAAAACAGTACGCTTGTACAATAGATAGCAATGTACCTGATATTAATTTAGCTAATAACATATACCATCTTGGTAAAGGTACAGTGAGGAGAATTTTCATCACCCCCATCTCTCTGTCGTATACCATAGATAAAGAGGATTGCATCCCACTGAATAATAAGACCATACCTAGCAATCCAGGAGTGATATATTCAAAATAGTTCACATTTTGAGTGGGATAAAAGTTTAAAAGCCCTGGGTCAATTCCCCTTGCAGAGCCTACTCCTGCAGCAAAGACAAATAGCCAAAGAGCCGGTCTTACTATTGCTGAAAAAAGTCTTCCTTTTTGTTTTGTAAACTTTGCAATCTCTCTAATGGAAAGCCCCATTAAGGCTGAAATATAATGTTTATATTTCATATATTATTTTCCTTACATTTACTATTTTCTTTTATAATTCCAATTGTATCTAAATTATTTTTTCTATTTTGAAAGTTTTCCAAAGGCGCTACATTTGTTACCCAGTTACCACCAGAGACTAGAAAAATTGGTTGTCTTAGTTGTTTAGTGTCTGGTCTATAATTTAAACTGATACCTTTTGACCCATCTACTTTAAAATTATTAGTTATCAGATATCTTTTTATATCATCTGTTTGAACGGACTTAGTCCTTAAAATACTTTCACTTATACTTTTCACAGCTACCCAAGCACTCCAGTCTCTCTCAGTCATTCTTCGGTCAAACTCTCTCTCAAATCTTCCATTTACCTGAGGAGCTCCATGCCGTAAATAAGACCAATGCCAACCTAAAGGAATAAGACCCGATGATCCAACTACACTCGCTGCAGAAACTGAGTTATTAGTAACTGTCAAAGAAAATTCGCCATCTATATCTGAAATAAAAATACTGTTATATCCTTTACCCTTTGTAAGATAAGACAAATCATTTTTTTCTCTGTTTCTTGGATCATTAGAATTTACAAAATAATTTTCTTTTAATATTTTAACACCAAATTTTTTTGCTGACGCTTTAAAAGATTTAGCTAAGTTCTTATCTTGCTCAAGGGAGCCTGTAAGCATTAATGTTTTATTCCATTTTTTCTGAACCAAGAATTGTGCTATGGAATCAGTTTTCATCATATCACTGGGAAAAGAGTGAAACAGGTTTTCAAAACATGTGTTTGATCTTAGTGAATTACTTTGATTTGATATATTAAAAAAAATTGTACTACTATTTTTTTTAAAGAGATTCTGAATTATTTCGAATTTTTTTATCGAAATATCCAGTAAAATTGCCTGATATTTTTTTATATCTTCTGAGCTCATTAAATCATATAATGATTTTTCACTATCCGCCCTTAAATGGTCGAGAGTAACGTTTACTTTAGTAATCCTCTTTAATCTATTTGCCTCTGATACAGCTAGCTTAGCACCATCTAAAGCCCTTAGCTCTTTATTTTTTTTTAGATCTAATGTCTACCGGGTGAACGCCCCAATCTGAATATCTTATATCATTTTTATAATCAATAAAACCTATATTGAAATATTTTTCTTCTGCAAATAAGAAAAAATTTAGAAAGAAAAATATAAATCCTAAGTATAATCCTGGCATATTATTTCTGAATTCTTACTGTATGAGGTGTTTTTCCTGTAGGAATATCCTTTACGGAAACGAGTCTGTTGATGTCAATAATAGATATGTCATCACTGTTACCATTGGTAACTATTAACTCATTTTCATCGGCAGTGATATCTGCACCCCAAACCCTTTTTCCTGCTAGAATATATTTTTTTACTTCGTATGTTAGAGCATCTACTACTGCAACATGACTCGCTCTTCCTAAAGTAACAAACACTAACTTTTTTTTAACAGCATACGCAAAATCTACAGGCGTTATCTGTTGGTCTCTTATTCCATCAATAGAAAATTTTATAGTTTTTTTAATTTCTTGTTTTGAAGTATCAATAACAGCTACTGTTCCACTCAATTCATTGCTAACCCAATATTCCTTTCCATTATTTACAAATAAACCTCTTCTTGGTCTGTTTTCAACTAATATTTCATTTACTATTTTTCTTTTCCAAGGATCAACTATTAATATAGAACTTGTACCTTCTGAAGTTACGTAAACTAGTTTTCCATCAGGAGTAAAGTTAACGCCCTCAGGTTCTACTCCTACATCTTTAATACTTTCAATAATTTTTTTTGTTTTCATGTCTATAATAGTAAGTTCGTTATCATCCTCATTGGAAACGGCAATGATCTTATTTTCAGGATCAATATCAAAAATTTCAGGGTCGTCTCCAGTTTCAATGGTATTTTTTATATCTAGTTTGATTGCGTCTATTTCTAACATATGGTTTTCTTCACTTACTACTGCGTATAATTTAGAGTAATCGTTATTAAACTTCAAATCTCTTGGTCTACCTCCGGTTTTAATTGTTTTAATAATCTCTTTAGATATTTTATCTAAAACAACAATAGTATCGCTATTTTCGTTACTAACGAAAATATATTTAGCACTAATAGAGTTTTCGCAAAGAGATAAACTTAAAATAAGGTAAAAATAGTAAATTAAATTTTTCATTTTATCCTTTCGAGACTAACTTAAAAAAAGCTTTTTCTAAATTATTTTCTTTTGCCATATCTAAAATTTTAGCCTTGCTACCTATAGCTTGAATTCTTCCTTTATTAAGGATTATTATTTTATCAGCTTTTTCTGCCTCGTCTACTAAATGAGTAGTCCATAAAACAGATAGTGCTCCTTTTACTTTCAATTTAATAATTTTCTTCAAAAGATCTACTCTACTACCCGGATCTAATCCAACAGTTGGCTCATCCATTAAAAGCATTTTTGGTTTATGAAGAAGTGATCTAATTAATTCAATTTTTCTCCTTTCTCCTCCTGATAAAGTTTTTACCTTATTATTAATTTTTTTCTCAAGTTTGCTTATTGACAGTTCCTTTTCAATAGTTTTCTTTACTTTCAATAACTCAAGTCCGTGTAATCTGCTATGAAAAAAAAGATTTTCTTTAACAGTTAATTCTAGATCTATTGTAGGTTGCTGAAAAACTACACCTAGCCTTTTTAAGGCTTCTATCCCATCCTGTGCTATATTAAATCCATCTATGAAGCAATTCCCTCTATCTGCCCTAGATAAGCCGGTAATAATAGAAAATAATGTTGATTTACCTGCTCCGTTGGGACCTAAAAGTACTACAAGTTCACCATTATTTACTTGTAAAGATATATTTTTTAGTGCTACGAAAGAATTATAGGATTTTTCAATATTCTTAATTTCAAGTACTGCTCTAACTTTTTTCATTTTTTATTTCTCCTTCAGAAAATCCTGAGTTTTTTTCAAAATATTTTTTCTATATATTTCAATTTCTTTATTATCTAAATTCCTTGGTCTTCTGATATCAACTCTTGTATCTAAAATTACTCTAGAAGGTGGCTTTGATAAAAAAATGATTCTATCTGATAAATATATTGCTTCTCTTAAATCATGTGTTACAAAAATTATGGTAGTTGGTTCATTTGTCCACTGTTTTAATAACATATCCCTTAATTTATTAGCCATTTGATCATCTAAGGAAACAAAGGGCTCGTCCAATAAAAATAACTCTGGTTCGCTAGAGAATGATCTAGCTAGGGCTACTCTTCTTTGCATTCCTCCAGAAAGTTGATTAGGATAATAATTAAGAAAGTTTTTCAAACCCATTATGCTTAAAATTTCTTCAGCCCTTTTATTAGATTTTTGATCTTTATTTAGGACTACTTTCACATTCTCTAAAACATTTAACCATGGAAGCAGTCTAGGTGTTTGGAACATATATGCAGTTCTAATTTGCTCTACTTTTTTTTTATTACCAAACAAAATTTCTCCATGCATATCTGTATCTAAACCCGCTACAAGATTAAGCAAAGTAGTTTTTCCACAACCTGAAGGACCTATAATCGTGCAAAATTCACCTTTAGATATATTTACCTTAAGATTTTTAATTGCTTCATGACTTTGTCTAGAATTATTTCCCTTGGAAAATACTTTTGAGGTTATGTTAATGTATATTTCTTTAACCAACTAAGCTCTCCACTTTCTTGAATAATTATCTAATGGTTTAAAAAAAAACATCTCTAGCGCTAACATCACTAATACAAATGCTATTGTATATGCCATTATTGCTTTTATATCAAAAAACTGAAAAAACTCATGTATCTTAAAACCCACACCGTTGCTTCTTCCTAATAGCTCTACAACTAGTACTATTTTCCAAATTAGAGCTATTCCTCCTCTCGCTGCAGCAATAATAAAAGGGTAAAGTTGAGGCAGGTAAAATACAAAAAATTTTTTTAATGGAGAGACCTTATAAATAAAAGCTACTTGTAGAAGATTTTTATCTATAGACTTTGCTCCTTCTCTAACTGTAACAATTACATTAGGTATTTTGTTAAGACTCACTGCAATAATAGCTGCCATTTCAGTAAGACCAAACCAAATGTAGGACAATATTATTAAAACTAGAGCTGGTATATTTAAAAATAAGATGTTCCAAGAATCTAAAAATTGATCAACTTTTCTATTGTTTCCCATTAAAATCCCTATAAACGTTCCTATAATCATAGCAAAAAAAAATGCAACAAATACTCTGTACAACGTCATTCCTAAGTGAAAGAAAAGTTCTCCTTCTGAAATCTCATTTATTAAGGTTTCAAAAATATTAATCAAAGATGGGAATATTGTTTTATCAGAAATTAAGGCTACAAATTCCCATAACGCTAGTAAAAGAACAAAGGATAGAATTCTAATAAATAAAAAATAATTATTAAAATATTTTTTATTTATTATCATTCCAAATTGTTCCTTCAGCCAAAATTTTCCCGTCTCCTACAATATTTTTTCCTCCAATATCTTGCAAAACACTGTAAGCCTTTTGGATATTTTCTTCCAAAATTACGTTATTACCTTTTGGAATTCCCTTTCTGAATCCATCCCTCAGAGTAATTAGCATTTGATCACTTCTAGCACCCGTTAACTTTTTAAGTCTCAACCACTCTTGGTCTGAGGTTTCCAAAATTTTTCTAGACTCGTTTGTAGCCTTAAGAAATCTTTCTAATAAATTTTTATTACTCTTTGCTAACTCTTCATTAAAGACATATCCTATCAGTGGAAGGTCACCTTTAATTCCTAGAATTGGGTATATGTCTTCTAATGTCAATAAAGTTTTAAACCCTTGCGCCTCTAATATTGCTACATAATTCCAGTAGTTTATTCCAGCGTCAAGTTCACCAGCTTTTAATAAACCGTTTATTAGAGGAGGTGCTGCAAAAGAGGTTTTGAAAAACCTTGTAGCATCTTCACCATATTTTTTTTTAAAATAGGCTTTAAAAAATAACCATGATTTGTCAATTGAACTTCCCGCAACTCCAATTTTTTTATCTTTTAACCCGCTTAAATTACTTATATTATTTTTATCACTTATTATCAATCCTCCGGCTGCAGATGAATATGGAAGAAAAGAAAATTTTTTTCCTTGGTATCTTTGCTTACTTACCCAAATCCAATCAGTAACAAATATATCTACTGTTTTGGATAAGAATGCTATGGCTGCAGCATCTTTGTTCGTAACCTGAACTTTTTTAATATTTAGATCAAATTTTTCGTCCAATTTATGATGATATAATACATCTAACTCCCAATTTACTGATCCATATTTTAATACTGCTATTTTTAATTCATTAGCATGAGGTTTATTAATTAAAAATATCAATAAATAGAATATTGTAATTAAATGTGACATTTTATTATATTACACACAATGGAAGTTTAGTAAAAAAAAACTTTTCATAATATCACTTTATATATATTTATTTATTTCAGCCCATTTAGCATAAGAAATTAAGGTCCATAATTTCCATGAATTATCCACCTTTCCTTCAAAGAAATCATTTTTCCAAACTTCAATCATATTTTTATTTTTTATGCCTAAGCTATCCAAAATTTTTGATGATGATGATTGGTCAACTAAATACTTTAAATCAGTCAAAAGCCACTTGTCTAAAGGAACTTCAAATCCCTTTTTTGGTAAATTTAAATAACCAGCTGGTAATTCTTTGGAAAATGCTTTTCTAAGTATTTTTTTCCCTTTTGTAAAACCAATTTTATTCTTACCTGAAATAGAAAATGCAAAGTTTGCTAAGTCTTTATCTAAAAAAGGAGATCTGACTTCCAATCCGTGTTTCATAGAAGTTTTATCAATCTTCACTAGCATATCACCTGGTAAAGAAAAAGTTATATCTCTTGCTAAAATAT
>JAYYAX010000009.1:0-34306 GCA_036042925.1 Pseudomonadota bacterium | reverse complement strand
GCCTCCTTCTTTGGCTAAAGATTTTACAACTGAGGTAATATAATTTTTTTTATTGTATAAAGTTACTATGTAACTAACAAAGTTTTTATTATTTTTTCTCAAATTAAATTTATCTATTATATTTTCGTTAAAATATTATGCTTTATAATATGTTAGAAAATATATATCTAAAAACAAAAATTTTTAAGATAAATTTCATATGATTAACTTAAAGATAATTTTTTTTATATTAGGAGTTTTAATTTCCGTGCTAAGTATTAGTATGTTAATTCCCTTAATTTTAAATTTTATTTTTCATGAAAACAATTTTATTTTTTCCTCTAGTTTTCTAATATCGTCTTTTTTTGGATTTAGTTTAATATTGGCATTTAGAAATAATGAAAAGAAGATTAGTGTTAATGATACAATTATTATAACAGTTCTATCACTGCCTGTATTATGTGCCTTTGCAAGTCTACCATTCTATTTTGATAATAGTATTTTGGGCTTTGCAGAAGCATTTTTTGAAGCTACTTCGGGATTAACTACCACTGGCGCAAGCATATATAATAATGTTGAAAACCTATCAATAGGATTATTAGTATGGAGATCACTAATTCAATGGCTAGGAGGAATAGGAATAATAATATTTGCTATAGCTATTCTACCTATTTTAAATATAGGTGGTATGCAGTTATTTATTCAGGACTGGAAAGAAAAAGACTTTGATTTACATTATCGATCAAAAGAACTAGCTAAGCTGGTAGGCACAATTTATTTTTCCTTTACTCTATTGATTTTTTTAATTTTATGGATACTAGGAATGCCTATTTTTGATGCTTTTTGCCATTCTTTAACAACAGTCGCTACTGGTGGTTTTTCAACCAACAATAACTCTATTGCGCATTACAATAGTTTTTATATAGAACTTACAATCATACTAGGAATGCTTTTAGCTAGTCTTCCTTTCACACTTTATTTATCATCTTTTCAAAAAGGTATAAAAGCATTTAAAGACATTCAAGTGTTTACGTTTTTAATACTTGTATTATTATTTTCTTTAACATTGACCGTTTGGAACTATTTTCAAAATAACATAGATTTTTTTACTTCCTTTAGATTAGCTTTCTTTAATGGAATATCTATTATGACTGGTACAGGATATACTACGGTGGATTTCTCGAATTGGGGATCTTTTCCGAGTGCTTTGTTACTATTGATGATGTTGATAGGTGGCTGTACTGGTTCAACAACAGGAGGTATCAAAGTTTTTAGAATTCAAATATTATTTTTTCTAATAGTAAAAGAGTTAAAAAAAATTAGCTCACCTAGATCAATATTTTCTTCAAAATATAATAATCAACTAATAAGTGAAGAAATTGTTAACTCTGTAATGGTAATTATTCTATTTTTCTTAGGTGGGATATTTGTAATTTCTTTGTTTTTTTTTATGGCTGGGTATGACTTTATAACAAGTATATCAGCCGCTATAACCTCTATAGCTGTAGTGGGCCCGGGACTAGGTAACATAATAGGACCCGAAGAAAATTTTAGTGGCCTACCTGCAAACTTAAAAATTATTTTATCTGCAGCAATGATAATAGGAAGATTAGAATTTATCGCTTTTTTTGTTTTGTTACTACCGACTTTTTGGAAACAAAAATAAGATTCTTAAACTCTGTTCCTATTAATATTAAAACCGGGATAAAAATTAAAACTAAAATTGTAGAAGACAGTAAACCGAATACTATTGTTACCGCCATAGGCTTTAAAAATTGGGCCTGTAAACTTTTTTCAAATAATAATGGAGTTAAACCACCTATAGTTGTGAAAGAGGTTAGTAGCACAGCTCTAAGTCTTTCTTGGGAACCTTTTATTACAGACTCTATTAATGGTTGACCGGTATTGATTTTTTCATATATGTTAGATACTAAAATTATAGAGTCATTAACCACTATTCCTGACAAGCCCAAAACTGCTACCAATGATAGAATCGTTATGTCAAAACCAGTTATCCAATGGCCTAGTATCACCCCAATTAATATAAAAGGAATAATAGACATTATACTTAGTGGTAGTGAGTATGACTGGAAAATAAACGCTAATATTATAAATATTACACCTAGTGCTAATAACCCTCCTCGTTTCATATCTTTGAATGTATCTGCTTGTTCTTCTGATCGCCCAGCCAATTTCCAATCTAAATTATAGTTTTTTTTAATTTGGCTAAGAACATTTTTTTTGAAATTAGTAAAAAAATAATCAGGATTTAGTACATTCTCATTAATTTCTGCAGTGATGGAAATCTCTCTAAAGCCATTTCTTCTTTTAATTACTGAGAATCCTTGTTTTTTTGATATAACTACTATTTCACCTAAAGGAGTCATTATGCCTTTAGGTGATTTTATTAAAAAAGAATTGATACTTGCCATACTCATACTGCTAGGATCATTTCTTATAATCAATTCAATTTCTTCTTGACCTCTAAAAAAATTAGCTATCGTTACAGAATCAAAATTTTCTCTAATTTTTTTTGCAACGTATTTAGTATCAAAACCTAAGCTCCTTCCCTTTTCTGTAACCTTGAAAGAGATTTCTCTTTTCCCAATAGGTAGATTGTCCTTAACATCACTTACTCCTTGATATAATTTTAGTTTTTCCTTAATAAACTCTGCAGCTAGCTTCATTTCCATCAGTGTAGAACTTTTAGAAATCAACCTAATATCTATATCCAACCCGGGCGGTCCGCCTTTTCTTTCATTTATTGTTAAACTTTTAAGACCTTCTTCTGCTGGTATAGAAGCCTTCCATAGTTTAATTAATTCTTTGGTTCTCATTTTTCTTTCTTCCGATGGAGTTAATTCCACAATCATACCACCTATGTGATCTCCTTGCTCTTTTGTTGAGTCCCTGCTTCCCCACATAGGTTTTCCTATAGTTGCATAAATATTTTTAACTACCTTATTTTTATCAATTATTTTTAATGAATTCTCTAGTTTTTTTGCAAATGAAACTGTATCTTCCTTTATAGTTCCTGGAAAAAAACTGTAATTTACTAAAATTATATTGCTCTCAGGTGAAGGAAAAAAATAAAATTTGACCAGCCCTATCTTCAACAAAAAAATGGAAAAAATTAGAAAAGATAAAGCTATTGATATGGTAGTATACCTAAACTTTATCGCATTTTTTAAAAAATAATAAAAATAATTATTATTAAAATAAATTAGGTACTTATTAAGATTAAAAACTTCTTTTTCTATTTTATTCAAGCTACTTGATAGCGAATGTTTCAAGTGACCGGGTAAAACAAAAAAACATTCAAATAAACTAGCTAGAATTACGCTTATTACAACTAAAGGTATTGCCTCTATTACTTGTCCTATAACGCCACTTATTAAAAACACAGGAGCAAAGCCAGCAACCGTAGTTAGAGAGGCTGCAGTAACAGGACCTAACATTTTAGAAGCTCCTAGATAAGCCGCCTCAAAAGAATTATTTGTCTTATCAAATTGATAATCAATATGCTCCGCAACTACTATAGAGTCATCTACAATAATTCCCAGCATCATAATTAATGCAAATAAACTAATCATATTTATTGACTGCCCTGTAATCAACATAACTGCCAATGTTGCAGATATAGCAGCTGGGATTCCTAGGGCAACCCAAATTGCCACTCTAAATCTTAAAAATAAAAATAATATTATCAAGACTAACGCTAGTCCTCCCAATCCATTTTTAAGCAAAAGATTAATTCTGTCTCTAATAAGCTGAGACGATAAGTCATATATTTGTATTTTAATATTATCGTCTAAATTATAATTATATTCTTCAATTGTGTTTTCCAATACTCTAGTAGTCTTCAATGTATCACTACCTAATGACCTAAAAACTCGTAAGGTTAAAGCTGGATCAGTATTGCTCAATCCAAAACTTTCAGTTTCTTTTGTCGTTTCATATACACTGGCTAAATCTCCAATCTTAAGATCTTGCTCAGGATCTGAAGAGTTGAAAATAATTTTTTTAATCTTATTTATAGTGTCATTTGTTCCAGAAGTTCTAAGCTGCGTTAAATTCTCATCTTTAAGAACTCCAGAAGGAACACTTTTTAAATTTTTTGTAATTTGACTACTTAAATCATTTACATCTAATTTATTAGCAAACATTGAAATAGGATCAACGTCTACATAAATAACCTGTTTTCGAAGGCCATCAATATCTACTTTATCTATTCCTTTGTCTAATAAAACCTGTCTGACCTCCTTAGCAACAGACTTCAAACGGTACTCCGGAACCTTACCGGTGATTAGTATCAAACCAATTTGTTCATAAGGTATAATTACCTTACTTTCTGGCTTTTTTGAGTCTTCAGGTAAATTATTAATCGAATTAATTGCTCTTTCTACATCTGTCAAAGCTCTTTGCATATTAGAATTACTTTTAAATTCTAGAAGAATATTTGCTAAACCTTCCTTAGCTGTTGATTTTGTATATTTTACTTTATCAATATATCTTACTTTTTCTTCAACAAGCTTGATAACCGATTCTTCTACATCTTTAGGACTAGCCCCAGGCCATTCAATATTTATTGTTATATAATCAATAGAATAATTAGGAAAAAATTGGGTATTTAAAACTTTTGAAGAATATATTCCCAAAATAATCATTAGTAATAGGAATAAATTAGCTGCGGTGCGGTGATTTAAGAGTAATTGAAATAAGCTTTTTTTCATAACTTATTCTGTTATTGAATAATAATTATTTGTATTTTGAAAACTATCTAGCCTAGTCAATACTATTTGAGAACCAGAGTCAAAATCTCCAGTTAATATAAGTTCATTATCTATAAATCCATGCACTTTTACCTCTATTCTCTTAGGCTTATTATCTGAAAGAATATATATATATTCCTCTTCATAAACTGCATTTTCAGGAACACTAATGGCTTCTTTTATTTCATCCGCTTCAAGTAATACTTCAACAAATACTCCTGGACGGATTGGGTCTTCAGTAGATATACTTTTAATTTTAGCGTACATATTTAAACCAGCGGAATTCTCTTTTATTGTGCTATCAATTCTTGATATTTCAGCTTCATAAAATTCTTTAAATTTGGATTTTCTCCATCTGACTTTTATTTTCCTTCCTATTAATTCTTGCTTTGAGCTTAGTTCTGCAAAACTGCCTTCTCCTACAAAGAACTTTACCTGTAACTCAGAAGTATTAATTAATTTTGCTAAAATTTCTCCAGATTTAATTTCACTTCCAAGATCAATTAGATTATCCGAAACTTTTCCTGGAAAAGGAGCTCTAAATTTAGTGAAAAATAATTTTTTTTTCGCTACATTTAAATTGGCCTTTGCATCTTTAATATTTACTTTTGTAGAATTTAATTGGAATTCCAATTTGGAATATTCTGTTTTGGCTTTAGAGACTTTAAGTTCTGCGTCATCTAAAGCTTTTTGTGAGACAGTATTGCCAAAAAGCTTTTTTTTTCTTTGAAAATCTTCCTGAGACAATTGAAATTGTTTTTTAGACTCTTTCAACAATAAAGAAGTCTTTTCCAGCTCTATTTTTAAATCCTCTAAATAAGAACTTTTTCTAATAATATCCTGTTCATAATTAAATGCATCTATGGTAAATAAAATCTCACCTTTTTTAATTTCCTCTGAGTTAAACAGTTTTTTCGATACAAAGACAACTTTTCCACCTAATCCAGATACTATATTTATTTCATTTTTACCAATAATTCTTCCAAAAAATAAAAATTCTGGTTTTATAGAAGAAGGACTTATAATCTTTGTTCTTATAGGTATTTTTTCTTCTTTCTCTATAAAATTTACTTCAGACGATTTGAACAGATTAAAAATTAATAAAAGAAAAAACAGAATAAAAAAAACTAAAATTGGATAAACAAACATTTTATATTTATGTAGTAAGGTCATGTATTCAAGTCTCTTTTAGTTCTTTTTTAAACTTATTTTCTAGTCTATAAAGGAATTTTTTCTTATCAAAAGAAATATCTAACGGTTTCAAACTTTTTACAATTATACTCATACTACTTTTTATGTACGTATTTTTTGGCCACACTTGGAAAGAACTTATAAATATTGGGTAAACCCTTATTTTACAGTGCCTTTGAATAGCAAATATGCCTGGCTTCATGGGGCCTATCTTGTTACCTAATTGCCGCGTCCCTTCAGGAAAAATTATTACTTTGTATTTTTTTTTAATTGCCTCATTTACTTTTTCTGAAATTTTTTTCACTGACTTTATCCTTTCACGTCTATCGACAAAAATATTACCTAGCCTCACTGCGTACCAACCATATATAGGCAAAAACTTAAGTTCTTTTTTAACAACATAGATTGCTTTATCAAATTGCTTTAAAAAAAAAATAGTGTCAAAAACTGACTGATGATTCGCTGCAATTAAATATCCTTTATTTTTATAAATGTAATTATTTTCATATTTTATTTCCGCACCTATAAGATTTTGTAAAAAATAAAGTATAATACTAGACCAAAATTTTACGACTAGTCTTGTTAATTTTTTTGAAATTAAAGATGGTAAAAATAAGACTCCAAAAAATAAAATAGTAAAATAAAAAATAATATTAAATAATATAGATTTTATAATCATTAATTATACAAAAAAACTTAGTAAATATTTAACATACTCTTCTAGCAGAAATTTTAAGATTTTGGTATCCTTTAACAAATTTTTTTCAAAATCAATACTACTGGCTACTGGATGTGGATAAAAAGCAAGCCCCTTACCTCTTTTAGTAAGTATAAGCATGCTACTAGGAATATGATAATCAGAAGTAATGATAATAATGTTTTTAATACTATTTCTATTCGACCATTTTATAATCTCATTAGCATTATCTAGAGTGGTTTGTGAATTTTTATCTATAGATACTCTAGGATTAGTTAAAAAGTCTTCTGGAACAATATCTTCTATTCTAACACTTTTATCTACTCCTGATATTAATAAATAGCTTAAAGAATTTTCTCTGAAAACCTTTATGGCCTCAGCGATGCGTCCTTTGCCTCCAGTTAAGACTGCTATTCCTTGTGCGTTTACATTTATTGATGTTTCAAAATTTTTAATTGAGAAAAAATATCTTATAAATCCAAATAAAAAAATCAGCACTGTGAGTATTAATAATGGAAATAGAAATTTATTTAATTTAATCATTAAAGAAACTTCCTTAATGAATATTTAATATTTAATACTAAATTAAAACTGCCTGCTAAATTTTGTATAATAGAAAAAATTATAATCGAAAATAAATGGTCCCTAGTTATAACTGTATCTGTTGTGTAAAGATTTTCTAAAAAATAAATCATGGCATAGCCGGTAAAAAGGCCTAATAACTGAAACACTAAATAACCTGCAACTACATTAAAAATTATATCCTTATCCTTGACTCCAAATAATCTTGATTTTTCTAAATATTTTTTTAGTTTTCGTATATAGTCTAACTGCAAAACAATTAAGGTAGCTAAGAATAGGAAAAAGGATGTAAATAAAGAAAAATAATTTTTAGAATTAAAACCTTGCAAGCCCTTACTTTTTTCAATTATTTTTGTGCCTTGTATAATATTATCTAGCTTACTGCTTTCTTTTTCTAATTTTAAATATTTGTATTTCTTAATGGTGATTTCAAAAACTTCAGGAATCAATTTTTCTTCTGACTTTTCTAATCTTATCTTTTTTCTCAACTTTTCTAAAAGCTCCTTTTCTTGAATCTGATTAACCGAAATAATATTTGTATTCAGGCTTAAATCTGAGAATATTAAATCTTTCTTTTCTTCAAAATTCTCCTCGTCCTTAGGTATAAATAGTATATAAGAAGTATTATAAGTATTTGATATAATTTGGCTAAGAAAAGGAACATTTGTAATGAAAATTAAAGAAAAAATCAGATTAAAAAAATAGAAGCCTGCATAATCCAAAAATGCTGATGGAAAGCATTTTATTAGTATATATTTTATGTACTTTAATCTCATAATTTTTCTAAAAGAGAATTTTTTATTTCATAGTTCTCATCAAATATTAAAGTCTCATCATTATTTTTAGATCTGAAAGAAATAATAGTAGTACCTATCTTTTTTAAAGCTAATAGAAGATATGAAATCTTTTTTTCATAATCATCACTTAAACCTATAAAAAAGTTGTCTAATAAAAGTATTCTTGGCCTTATGATTACTGCTCTTGCAAATTGCACCATTTTTTTTTCATAATTACTCAAATCAAAAGTATTTTTTTCTAAAACAGAACTAATATTTAACCAGGATACTAACTCATTTACTGCAATATCTATCTCATACTTGCTTTTATTAGTAAGAATAAGTGGAAATATAATGTTTTCTTCAACTCCTAAAGTATCTATTAGATCGTTATTGTCACAAACTAGGCTAATTTCGCTGTGTAGATCCGAAAGCTCATTTCTATTTAATTTATTTATATTTTTTCCTAAAATAAAAAGATTGCCTTTATTGCTTTTATTTTGCAAGCCCATTACCTGGAATAGCTTTGTCTTTCCTGAGCCTGGAACTCCTGTTATTGAAATTATACTTCCTGAGGGTATAAAAATATTAACATCACTAATTAAGTTTTTATTTTCATCAGTTTTTATAAAAATGTTTTCTAATCTTATCAATATATTTACCCTTTAATACTATTTTGTTATATTTTAATTCATAATATAAAAGAAGTTAATTAATAAAATTTATGATAATTGAATGCCCAAAATGTAAGTCAACTTTTAAACTCGCTGATAGCTCATTAAATCAAAGCATCACAAATTTTAAATGCAGTGTTTGCAACCATGTTTGGGAGAATAAAAAAAAAGCACTTTCTCTTAACTCATCGTCATATAAAACAATTAAACCTTATAAATTTTTGTTATTTTTGAATGGCTTTTTAATTATTTTATCAACTGTAGCATTATTTTTTTTCAAAGATCAACTATCATATACGGATGATTACTGGAAAGAATTATATAACTTTTTTCAATATTTAAAACCAATCAAGTAAACTTTTAATATATTTCTTCTCGTTGTCACTTCGATCTTCTTGATTATATCTTTTATACAATTCTTGAGCAATTTTTTTTGCTTTGTGGACCTCTATGCTTTGAGGAATTTCTAGCTTTCCTCCTAGTGAAGTTCCTTGATATTCAAGGTCGTTTTTATTTTCACTAAAATTTAATACAGAGTCTCCTTCTATATTTTTTTCATTAGAATTTGCACTTTTTGCCTCATCAAAACTATCATTTCTAATACGCTTCATTGCTCTTCGTATCATCTCTGAAGCCCTACCTTGAGCATTGGAGGCTTGGTCTGGTCTACCATTTTTTAATTCTCTCGTTGCCTGTCTCATCGCTCTGTCAGCTCTTCCTAGTTCTTGAGGAATTTCATTTTCTGATTCACCTATATCTCTCATAATATTTCCAAGAGTGTTTCTCAAGTTATCCTGTTTTTCTTGTGACGTTCTTCCTCCACTTCCTTCGGAGCTCTGTTTAAACTTTCCTCTGTTAGCCGCTTTATTAAAAGACTCTTCCATAATAATTTCTTGTTTATTTAATAACTCTGATAATTTGTTTATAAAGTCTCGCTTTTGTTGTTCTTTTAAAATTTCATTATCATTGGGTAACTTAGGGTTTTTTATACTTTCTGCCAATTGCTGTAGTTCTTGAATCTTATTTTCTAGATTTTCTTTAGTTCCTGTTTTTAATAAGTCCTTTAAATTGTTTGTAGTTTTTTGGATTTGTTTTTTATAATTATCGCTACCTTCATTATTAACTAATGATTTTTTTTGTTCCTCATTCTTTAAGTCAAGTAGGCTTTGAATTGACTCTTTAAATTTTTCCAGGTTCGTACTTACTTTTTCTGTATCTCGTTGATTAATACTATCAAAAAGATTTTGTTCTATTTGTTCTAAATTTTTCTTAACTGAAAAGGCCTTTCCTTCTTCTAGAACTAAAGCAAGCTCCCATAAACTAGAATATAACGTACTTTCATATGATAGCGGTATTTGATCTAACTCTTCTAATATAGCTAGGGCATTTTCATATTTATCATTTATCAATTTATCCAAATATATTTCTTTGCTTTGCAAAAATAAATTATTAATTACAGTTGTTGCTTTGTTCAATGATATATGGTTTTTTGCTAATTTTGATCTTATGGTATAAATTTTCTTTGCAACAGGAGAAAAAAACTCTTTTTCAGGAATTTTAATACTTTTTAAAACAGCAGCTTCTTGGTTTAAGTCATCATAAACCCTAACTTTAACATTAGACAAACTACCAGCCCATATATGACTGGACATATTTTTAAAAAATAAACTTTTCAATAATTTATTTTTTTTCTCTTTAAAAACCTGTAAGTCATATGTTAATAGGTCTTCCTTGAAGTGATCAAATTCTTCAGGCTTTAAAAACTCTACTTTAGCTTCTACTATACCATAATCGTCATTTGCCTGAATTAAAAACTTTATGCTCACTCCATTAACGGTTTCTGGATTTGATATAAAATTTACCTTAGGCTTTAGATCCTCAATTACTCTAAAATTAGTATTAAATATTTCCTTTTTTTCTTTTAAAAATATTATATTTTGGTCTTTTTTTAATTGGTGAATAAAATCAATATCGCTTCCTTTTTTAAAAGTATATTCATCGTTATTATCTACGCTAATTTTCATGGCGGAAGGAATAGAACCATATGTTTTGATAAAAATCTCACTCGAAAATGGCACAAAAAATTCTTTTTTTCTACTGCCTGAAAAATTTTCCATACCTATATTTTTTTGAGGCAAACCAGTGTATAAAGGAGGCTTCACCCATGCTACTATATTGAATTTTTCTTTTGAGCTTTCTTCTGTAGAGAAATCGATCTGTAATACTTTAACTAGGTTTTTTTCTATTACTTTATTACTGTAACCCCAAAATAAAGAAACTGCAAAAAAAAGTAAAAAAATTAATCTTATTTTTAATGGATCTACCCTTTCAAGAGAGAGTTTAGGATAATAAAAAATAATATTTTTAATGTCTTTTTTTGTTTGTGCAATATGAGCCTCCCACATGACATGATTGAAATTCTCGCCTGCTGGTACATCTTTAATTGCAGAAAGTGGATTAGTATTTTCAAAATTTTTCTTCTCTAACCAAAGCTGTGCTGAATTGAATGAGACATATTTAATTTTTCTTTTATATTTAAATAATAAAAAAAAACTTACTAACAAAAGTAATATTAAAACAATTATATGAAAAATTCCCGCAAACAGGTGCCAGAAACCTAATATAGAAGAGATAAAAAATAGAAAAATTATCAAGGAAAGTATAAATATGTATTTTAAGTTTTTAGTGATAAATAAAAGTAATTGTAAGTATCTAATTTTAAACATATAAAACATAATTTTTATTTAAGCCAATTAGGAATTTTTTCTAATTTAATAAAGTGCTCTGAGCTCATTTTTTTTCTTACTAGACAAAACTTATCTTTGTTTACTAAAACCTCAGCAATCAGGTCTCTGCTATTATAAGTTGAAGACATAACTGCTCCGTAGGCTCCAACATTATCTATAAACAAGTAATCTCCTCTATCTACTTTACTAAATAAATTTGCTCTTTCTACTAGCACATCGGCCGTTTCACAAATAGGTCCTACTATATCGAAATCCTCAGCACTGCCTTCGCATTCATTACTTTGAAGCTTCTTTATATTGTGTTTTGCATCATAGAGAGCTGGTCTCAGAAAATCATTCATACCTGCATCTACAATAAGAAAGTTTTTGTTATCATTTTTTTTCTTGTAAAGGATCTTAGTCACTAGAATACCCGCATTAGCCACAATAAACCTTCCTGGTTCTATTATTATTTTTTTTCTAGTCTTACTATATATTTCTTTAATTAAAGCAGTATATTCTTTTGTGATATCTGAGCGTTTCATTCTAGCATAGTTGATCCCCAGTCCACCTCCAAGATCTATGTTTTTTATATTAACTTTTAGATTTTTTAGGGTGTAGGTAAATTTTTCTATTTTTTTAAAGGAGTTCTTGAATGGCTTTATATCTAGAATTTGAGATCCTATGTGCATATCTACTCCTACAATTTTTAAATATTTTAAATTAGCAGCATCTTTATAAACTTTGGCTGCTTCATTTACTGATATTCCAAATTTATCAGTTTTTTTTCCTGTAGAAATTTTAGGATGACCTCCTGCTATAATATCTGGATTCACTCTAATAGAAATATTTGCGGTAATGCCTTTGTCTCTAGCAATTTTTTCTATTGTTAAAAGTTCGTGAGATGACTCTACATTAAATTGTAAGATTTTATGATCAATAGCTTTGGAAATTTCCAAGTCTGATTTTCCTACACCAGAAAAAACAATTTTTCTTCCTGGTATTCCAGCTTTTATTGCTCTTACTAACTCTCCATAAGAAACTACATCTGCTCCAGCTCCTTTTTTTGCAAGAAGTCTTAAAACTGAAATATTAGAGTTTGCTTTTACAGCATATGCTATCAAAACATTACAGCTTCTTAGTCTGTCGGATAATGACTTGTAATTATTTACAATTTGTTTACTCGAATAAAGATAAAAAGGTGTTTTAATTTTTTTGCAAACATCTTCTACAGAAACATTTTCGCAATGTAGCTTATTATCTTTATATAAAAAACAGTTCATCCTTTAAAATTTATAAATCCTTTCTTTATCAATTAATGCAGGCATTTCTTTTTCTTGACTTTTAGGTATTGGTATATCTCCTTTTTTTCCACAAGATATTATAAAAAAAAACAATATCAATGGAAATATTATTTTAGCCATTTTTCCCTTGCTAAACTAAGCTCTCTTTCAACAATTGATGGCTCTGTACTTCCCGCGCTTTTTTTGTTGTAAACGGAATTTAGTATATCAATTTTTTCAAATATTCTTCTATTGATCTTAGAATTAAATTTTTTAAGATCCTTTAAACTCAATTTATCTAGAGTAAGTCCTTTTGACTCAGTAAATTTTACAATTCTACCTGTCAATTTGTGAGAGTCTCTAAAACTCATCCCTAATTCATTAACAAACCATTCTGCCATGTCAGTTGCATTTAAAAATCCTAAAGAACACATCTTTCTCATATTTTCTGGAAGAAACCTAATTGTTTCTATAATTCCGCGCATAGCTAATAAGCACTCTTTTGTCGTTTCTATGCTATCAAATAGTGGTTCCTTATCTTCCTGCATGTCTTTAGAATAGGCTAAGGGAAGTGCTTTCATTACATTATATAATGCTACGTAATTTCCAATTATCCTTCCACTCTTTCCCCTTATTAATTCGGCAGCATCAGGATTTTTTTTTTGGGGCATAATAGATGATCCCGTTGAAAATTTATCTGACAAGACTGTAAAATTAAAACCTGCAGAGCTCCAAATAACTATTTCTTCAGATAATCTACTTAAATGTATAAATATATGAGAGCACAAGTTTAATATATCTAAAACAAAGTCTCTATCAGAAACAGCGTCTAATGAATTTCTCATTATTCCTTTAAACCCTAACTTACTTGATGTCTCCTCCCTGTTAATGTTAAATGTAGTGCCTGCTAACGCAGCGCTGCCAAGAGGAGAAAAATTGTGTCTTTCTATCAAGCTTTTATAATTCTCTCTGTCTCTTCCAAACATATTTACATAAGCTAATAAGTGATGCGATAATAAAATGGGCTGCGCAGGCTGTAAATGAGTGAAGCCTGGCATAATATCATAAATATGTTTAGTAGCCTTATTAAGTAATGCTTCTTGAAGGTTTTTTAAAAGGATATCAATAAAAAAGCACTCTTCTCGAGCCCAAATTTTTGTAGTTGTTGCTACTTGATCGTTTCTAGATCTTGCCGTGTGTAATTTTTTTCCTGCTAGTCCTATTAAATCAATTAATCTTGCTTCGATATGAGTATGTATATCTTCTAATTCATTTTTAAATTTCATTTTACCATTTTTAATTTCATCTTTTATTTTTAAAAGTCCTTCTATGATTAATTTTGCCTCTTTAGGGCTAATAATATTTTGATTAGCTAACATTTCTGCATGAGATATTGAGGCCCTAATGTCAGCGTCATAAAGTTTTTTATCAAAACTAATTGATGCATTTAAATTACTCATTATATCTGATGGTGTATCATTAAACCTTCCAGCCCAAAGGTTTTTTTTTCTTTTATTTGTTTTATTTTTCATTTAACCTCAATTTGGATGATTATATGAATTCAATAGCCTCAAAAAAATATCTTATTATATTATTTATAATATTAATTTTAAAATCAGTTACAGTTTGGTCAAGTGATTTAAAAAAAATAAAAGTCGTTAAAGAAGAAATTTACTTAGATAAAATTTCTTTTTTTAATTTCAACGAAGAAGCTACTAGTGTTATAGATAGTCAAATTGACTATTATATTTTAAACTTCTGGGCTTCTTGGTGTGCACCCTGCATAAAGGAGATGAAAAGCTTAAATGAACTGAAAAATAACTTTTCTAGGGTCAAAATTCTATCTGTCAGTCAGGATGCCGATCTTAATGATGCTAAAAAGTTTTTTAGTAAAAATTCATATGATAATATCGAAAAATATTATGATTATGAAAAAAATATATCTAAAAATTTTTCCTTAAGAGGTCTACCCACAACCTTTATATTTAATAAGAACTTCAAAGTGCTTGCTAAGGTAGAAGGTATTATCGAATGGGATTCTGATAAATTTATAAACTGGCTGAGAAAAAATTAAAGGAACTTATTTAATTCTCCATATTTGATATTATTTTTTTTGAAATTCTCAATCGTATCAGTTACAGAATTTCCTATATTAACTGGCAAAGTTGCACCTTTGATTACAAAAGTTTCGTATCCTAAATTCGCACTGTCGATCGCTGTATATTGAACACAGAAATCTAGAGCTAGTCCAACCACAAAGACTCTACTTGTTTTGAGGTTTTTGAGAATACCAGATAAACCAGTAGAAGTAGTTCTATCATTTTCATAAAAACCTGAATAGGAGTCGATATCTTTTCTAAAGCCCTTTCTAATAATGAAATTAGCATTATTGGTATTTAAATCTTTATGAAACTCAGCACCTTTGGTTCCAATTATACAATGTGGCGGCCAAATCACCTGATCTCCGTATGGCATTTTTTTTGTAGAAAAGATTTCTTTCTCTGGGTTGGTAGTTGAAAAAGAAGTATGGTCTTTAGGATGCCAATCCTGTGTAAGGACGATGTGTCTAAAGTGTTTTTGTATATTGTTAATACTTTTAATAATGGTATCTCCATCTTTTACTGCAAGAGAGCCTCCTGGACAAAAATCATTTTGTACATCTACAATGACTAACACATCCTTATCTTTTCTATCTCTTTTAGAGGTATTAGCATCAGATTTCGATTGATGCGCTTTAAGTTTTTTATTTTGTTTAAATATTAAAATACTTGTAAAGGCAGTAAGTAACAGATTTCTTCTATTTATCATTATATCAACTCCATTCTTTTTGTTTTTTTTTTATTGTATCTGAAAGAACTTTATATGTATCGCAGGTGAAAAAATTATTATTTTTTGAAATTATTTCTTTTGTAGATTTAAAAAGAATTCCAAATCTCGCCTCTTTTAGCATCGCTAAATCATTGTAACTATCACCAATAGCTATTGTCTGCTTGCTTATTTTATTCATAAAATTTATGATTTTTTTTTTATGGTTTTTTGCACACATTTTCATACCCTTAACCATCCCTTTTTTGTCTACAATTAGATGATGGCAGAAAACTGTAGGAAATTTCAACTTATTAAAGATCGGCTGGGATAGATTAAAAAAAGTATCTGATAGTATAATTACTTGGTGGCTCTTTCTGATCTCAGATAGAAATTTTTCAGCGCCTTTAAATGGCTTAATACTTTTTGCTATTGAAAAAAGTTCTTTGGCTTTTATATTTTTTTTTTTTAAAACTTCTATCCTATTTTTCATCAATTCTTGGTAGTCTGGAATATCTTTCGTAGTTAATTCTAATTCCTTTATGTTAGTTTTCTTGGCTAGGTTTTCCCATATCTCTGGTATTAATACTCCTTCAAGATCTATACCTATAACATGCATGTAGTCCTCAAATTAATTTTGTAATTTCTGGAATAGTGGAAAACAAATCTCCAACTAAACCGTAATCAGCAATTTGAAATATCGGTGCTTCTTCATCTTTGTTAATAGCCACAATTACCTTACTATCTTTCATACCAGCTAAGTGTTGAATTGCCCCAGAAATTCCTACAGCAATATATAGCTCAGGCGCTACCACTTTACCTGTTTGTCCTACTTGGTAATCATTAGAAATATAACCTGCATCAACAGCTGCTCTACTTGCCCCTATTGCTGCTCCTAATTTGTCTGCTAAACCCTCTATAATTTTGAAATTTTCTGTTGACCCTATTCCCCTTCCTCCAGAAATAACAATTCTTGCAGATGAAAGGTCTGGCCTTTCATTTTTACTCTCTTCCTTGCTCATAAATTTATTTTTTTCTATCTCTTTAGGTTTCTCCAGACGGATAAAATTTGAGTTACCAGTTTGGCCTTGATAAGCCTCAAAGGCCGTTCCTCTAATCGTCATTAGTTTAATTGTTTCTTTAGATTTTACAGTAGCGATAGCATTTCCAGCGTAAATAGGCCTATCAAATGTATTTTTATCATGTATTTTTATAACATCGGAGATCATTTGTTTATCTAATACAGCTGCTAAGCGAGGCATAAAGTTTTTGGAAAAAGTTCCTGAAGGAGCAAGAATATGATCAAATTTTTGTGATAAATCTTTAAGTATATCTACCATCTGTTCAGCAATTAGGTTTTCACTATTCTCACTGAGATAATAAATATTTTTTGCATTTGTTAACTTCTCAACTTCAGCCTTAGAATCACTATCGATAATTAATACATCTATATCTTTTGAAATTTCTCTCGAAGCTGTAATTGCAGCTAGGCTAGGTCTCGTTGGTACTCCGTTTTCTAATTCTAAAATTACTAAACAGCTCATTAAATTAAGCCTTCTTTTTCTTTTAAGTTTTTAACTAATTCTGCTGCATCAGACAACATTACTACATTGCCCCCTCTTTCTTTAGGACTAAAAACTTTTATAGTTTCTAGACGAGGCTTGTAATCAATATTTAAGTCATCTACTAGGATTTCTATTATTTCTTTTTTCTTCGCTTTCATAATATTTGGTAAAGAAGCATATCTTGGTTCGTTCAATCTAAGATCTGTTGTTATAACTAAAGGTATTGTGACTTCTAGAGTTTCTAAGCCTCCGTCAACTTCCCTAGTAACTAGAACTTTATCTTCTTTGAAGGTAATGTTAGACGCAAAAGTAGCTTGTGGCCAGTCAAGTAATGCAGCTAATTTTTGACCGGTCTGATTAAAATCGTCGTCAATTGCCTGTTTGCCTAATAATGCTATGTCTATTTTATTTTTCTTACATATTTGAGCAAGAATTTTCGCTACACCTAATGGTTCTAAGTCTATCTCTGACAATACATGTATTCCTTTATCTCCTCCTATGGCTAGGGCAGACCTTATAGTTTCTTTAACAAGGCTATTTCCTATAGATACTACGAAAATTTCATCTACGATGCCTTTCTCTTTAAGGCTTACTGCCTCTTCTATCGCTATTTCATCAAATGGATTAATAGACATTTTGACATTATCTTTTTCTACTCCACTTTCATCAGATTTAACTCGAACTTTAACGTTGTAATCTATAACTCTTTTTACTGCAACTAAAGCTTTCATTTATTCCTAACTAATCTTCTAATCATGATTTATTTATATGTTCAGTTTATAAGTAAACTTATTATAATTATTTAGTATATAACTATGAATTTAAAAGTCCAAAGATTAAAACAATTAATAAAACTGCTACCGCTTGAAACAACACTCTCATTCTCATCAACTTTTGTGACCAGTTCTTATTGAAGGAGTCCCCTTTTGCCATTGCAAAAACGCCTACTGTTAAAGCAGCGAAAACAGCAACTGAAAAAAAAACAATACCATATTTTAATAGCATTTCCATGATAATAAATATAAATTATGTATTATAAACAGTAAAGCATGAAATAAACTTATGAAAGAAAAAAAATTATCAGGACCTATAAACCAATCTGTCAATCAAACAAAAAATTTGGTTTTTCTTTTGCATGGATGGGGGTCAAATGGAAATGATTTGATTCAGTTATCGTATCATTGGAAAAGCAATCTGGACTCTATCACTTTTATTGCTCCAAACGGGCCTGAAATTTGTGAAGGAAATCCTAGTGGTAGACAATGGTTCAATATCCTTACTCAAAATTCTGCAGAAATAGATACAGGCCTAGATAGCTCTTTTATTCTTTTGAATAAATACATAGACTTTAATCTTAATAATTTTAACTTAGGGAAAGAAGATTTTTTTTTGGTAGGCTTTAGTCAAGGAACTATGCTATCTCTTTACACTTCAATAAGAAGGAAGTGTAGAGGCGTAATAGGCTATTCAGGTGCATTCATAGACACAAACCTTCCAGAAAAATCAATAAAGAATGATATTTTATTAATACACGGAGAGTCAGATAGTGTGGTTCCTATCGCCAGAATGGAACATGCTGTAGAAAAGTTAAGCAGCATGAGTGATACATTAGAAACCAAAGTATATAAGAATTTAGAACATTCGATCAACGAAGATGGGCTGATTTTAGGATGTGACTTTATCAAAAAAAGACTTTGAAGTATTGACAATAGTTTTGTAAAATTTTATTAAATTGAGTTTATTGTGAGTGGAACTTTAAATAGTAGTCCTTGTTTAGTTTTAAATGCTGATTACCAGCCTTTAAGCTATTTTCCTTTATCTTTATGGGGGTGGCAAGAAACTATCAAAGCAGTTTTTTTAGATAGAGTAAACATAGTTGCGGAGTATGATATATCAATAAGCTCTACTTCTCTTTCAATGAAGCTTCCAAGTGTAATTTCTCTAAAAAAATTTATACCAATTAAAAAAAATATTCCTTTTACCAGGTTTAACCTTTTTCTAAGAGATGGATTTAGGTGCCAATACTGTAATAAAAAATTTAAGGCTTCAGAACTTACATTTGACCACGTAATTTCTAGGTCAAGAGGAGGCCTATCTGTTTGGGATAATGTGGTCTCTGCATGTTTCAAATGTAATAATAAAAAAGGGAGCCTTTCATGTACAGAAGCAAGAATGAGCTTAGTGAAAAATCCACGAAAGCCTACTCATCATGACTTAAAAGAAGCTGGAAAAAGTTTTCCTCCTAATTATCTTCATCACACCTGGAGTGATTTTTTATACTGGGATACTGTACTCGATAAAAGTTAAAAGAGATGATTTTTTTTTTTAAAAATAAATCTCTTTTTCTATATTTTGCTTTTTCAATACTTTTACTAATATTTGTACTAAAAATATTTGGTAGTTATTTATTAGATATACCTCTACATTTTGACGAAGCTCAATATTGGGAATGGTCTCAAAATCTTGAATGGGGTTATTTTTCAAAACCTCCCTTACTGGCGACCTTGATAAAACTTAGCACTTTATTATGTGGAGATACAGAATTCTGTATAAGGTTATCTAGTCCAATTTTATATTTATTGTCGTCAATACTTATATTTTTTTCAGTAAAGCTATTAACCAAAAGTAATTACTTATCTGGATTCTCAGCTTTTGTGTTTTATTTGATGCCCGGAATAACTTTCTCATCTTTTGTAATATCTACTGATGTCCCTTTAATTTTTTTTTCGTCAGCTTTTGCATACCTTTTTTTATTAATTTATAAAAAAAAAAATTGCTCTGTTTCTTACTTTTTTTTGTTGGGAATTGTATCTTCGTTGGGTTTTTTAAGCAAATACGCAATGGCATATCATTTAACGACACTTATAATACTTTTTATCTTCTATAAAAACGTGAGAACGAAATTCTTAAGTTATAAATTTATTTTTTTTATTATTCCTGCTATTGTTTTGTTGTTACCTCACTTGTATTGGAATTATATTAATAGTTTTGTTACCTTCAATCATACAGCAGATAATGCTAACTTCCAAAAAATAGTTATAAATATTAAAGAACTAGTTTTATTTTTAATGAGCCAGTTTATTGTTTTCGGAATTTATCCTTTTTATTGCATTACAAAGAAAATTTATTTTTTAAAACACTTTGAAGAAGAAATGGAAATCTTATATATTTTCTTCTTACTACCAATAATTATTATAGCGTTCGTTGCTTTACTTTCTAGAGCCAATGCTAATTGGGCAGTTGTTGGATATCCTTTTGGATGTATATTATTAGCTAAGATATTAGAAAAAAAAGACTTTATGCATGAAAGAATGTATTCATTAATTTCACAAATTGTTCTTGGAATAAGTATAGTAATAATTATTTCTATAGGAAAATATATAAGTGCAGTTGATCCTTTTGCAAAACAAAAATATGCTAAGGACCTTGCAAAAGAGATTAAAAAAGAGTTAGCCTCAATAGAAAATGTTGCCTTCATGGCTGATGACAGAGAGGATTATGCTCTGATGCTTTTTTATTTAAAAGAATTTAACGGTAAAAGAGCGAAATGGAACGGTGATATTAAAATAAATGATCATTACGAACTTACAACTAATGTAAATAATCTTAAAGGTCATAATATACTTTTCCTTACTAGAACTACCCCAACCGAGAAAATGCTAGATAGATCAAATTCATCAAAATTTTTAAAATCACTTAGTTTTAAGGAGCGAAATAAAACTAAAGTTTTTAATTTATATCTTTTAAAAGATTGGCGTTAGAATTAGCTTTATTTTTTAAATAACTTTTTTATATTACTAAAAAAATCTACGTAACTTTTTTTTATGCTAGTTAGTGATAAATTCATTTGGTTTTGTTTTTTTATAAAATATAAATTTCTTCCATAAATTAATAGGCCTGCAGATTGTCCTAATATAAAAACAGGATCTTTTCTGTGAATAGCGTAAGCAAGCAAAGTAACTCCTCCAAGAATGCTAAAAAACCAAAAAGCTAGAGGTATTATGCTTTTCTTGTTTATCTCACTATAAATCCATTGGACAATAAACCTAGCTGAAAAAAAAAGTTGTCCTAATAATCCTACTATAAGCCATGCTATGCTAATTTCCATATTCTCACCTTTTATTTTTTTTTGAGCTGTAAACTTTATGTATTAAGATAGAAGAATGTGTCCTCTTTCTCAACCAAATTACTCCAAATAAGTCATAAATACCTACTATGGCTCTTTGAAAGTTAGAATATTTTGAATATCCGCTCTTTCTTTCTCTATGGTTTACGTTAACTGAAATTACATTCCCGCCCATACTGTTAAAAATAAATGGGAGGAACCTATGAATGTGATTAAAAAAAGGAATAAATAAAAAGTCTGTTTTTTTAAAGACTTTAAGAGCACATCCAGTATCTGGTATTTTATCGTTAAGAATAAGATTACGCATTAAAAAAGCGGTTCTGGATGCTATTCTTCTTGCAAAATTATCGTTTCTTTTTTTCCTGTTTCCTATCACTAAAAAAAAGGGAACAGCTAAATTATAATTTTCAACCAAGGTGAAAATATCTTTGGGGTCATTCTGTCCATCACCGTCCATAGTAACTATATATTTATATTTTGCATTTGTAATGCCTGTTAAAAGACTTGCACTTTGTCCGTAGTTTTTTTTATGTAAAATTAGCGTTAAATTATCATAGCGCTTTATATTTCTTTTTATATTATAAATCGTTTTATCTGTTGATCCGTCGTCTACTATAATAATTTCAAATTTAATTTTATTAATAAGGTTTTTTTTTATTTCATCTAACAAATTTATAATATTTCTTTCTTCATTCAGTACAGGTATTACTATAGAAATTTTATCTATTATTTTTTTCATATCTTTTTTCTATATCTAAAATTTTTTTGTTAATTTCATTATACTCTTGACTTTCTTCTTTTAATAGTGGCTTAAGGTTTTCAAAGAACTTTAAGGCCGCAGTATCATTTTTTCTTTCATACTCATAGTTTCCTATTACATATAATGCGAGCATATTGTTCGGATCCTCTTTTAAAATATTTCTTATTAAATTTATTGTTTCACTACTTACATTATTATTCTCAATCACTAGTCTCACCCTCATTTCAGCTTTCTTAATTTCTAAATTTTCCGGATCCAAATAACTAGCTTTTTTATATAAATTTATACTTTCCTCATAAAAACCTAGTATAAACGTAGTTTCAGCTAATTGTAATAGCAATTCTAAATTTGTAGGATCTTCTTCTAGCTCTTTAATGAGTCTAACCTTTGCTTGATTTAAAATTGCTATTTTGTTTGCATCTTTATTAGTTACTTTGGTTTTATAAGCTATTTTTTCTAAAAGGGAATTTCCGATCCAGAAGTTTGATGTTTTAAAATAAAAAAAAACACATACTGTTGAAAAAATGAGCACTAAAAAACTTAATTTAACTTTAATTTTTTTTTTAGAAAAGTTATTAGATTTAAAATAACTATAAAAACTAAAATAAATAACTACCGTGATCGTACTAAATATAATAAATGAATATAGAATCACTGTTTTCTTTTATAAAAATTTATTTTTCTAAATGCTAATACTGAAATAACTATCAAGGATATTATTGGAGCAAACCATAACACTAAATTACTTTTAGTCATTAATGGCTTAAATAATATAAATTCACCATATCTTTCAACCAAAAATTGTTTTATTTCTTCTTTACTCTTTCCTTCTGAAAGTTTAAGAAGAATTAAGTTTTTTAAATCTTTTGCTAGGTCCGAGTCAGACTCTAGCAGTGACTGATTTTGACAAACTACACACCTTAACTCTGCAGCAAGTTCTATCATTACTTTTTCGTTTCTATCTATCTCTTGACTTACACCTATATTAGGAAGGTTTATAAATAATATTACTATAAGTTTTGTTAAATATCTCATTATAAATTGGTATTATTAAAAATTTTCAATGCTAATTTTTTGAAATCTTCTTCATTTATAGGCCCTACATGTTTATACATAATTGTACCTTGACTGTTTATAAAAAAAGTTTCAGGAACACCGTAAAGTCCTAAGTTAATTGATTCTGTTCCTGAAAAATCAAAAAAAATTTCTTCATATGGATTCCCGAATTCATTTATAAAACTGTCTATATTTTCCTCGCTATCTTTGTAAGCAATTCCAATAATATTATATTCATTAGAAAATCTTTTAAGCACTTTATGTTCAATTCTGCAAGGGCCGCACCAAGACGCAAAGATATTTATAACAACGGGACGATTCTCTATATACTTGTTAATATTCTTGTCATTATCAATATTATAAATACTTAGTTGCGGAAACTTTTTTTCTATTAAAGCTGAGCTAAGTGGTTCAAATTTTTGCTTATACTTAATTTTATTATAAAAAAAAATCGATATTATAATAAAAAAGATTAAAGGAAAGTATTTCAATAGTTTCATAATTTAATTCAGGACTTTCTTAAAAAGCTTAATTTAAGTTTTCCATCTATAAATGATAATAATCCTCCAAAAGCCATAATAATCGAGCCTAGCCATATTAGAATTATATAAGGGTTGTGATATATTCTAATTACTCTTTTTCCAGATCCTGCTGGTTGTTCCTGTCCCATAACAATGTACAAATGACTGAAAAAACTTCTTTTTATTCCTGCTTCAGATGATGGCATTCCCGTATCTAAATATACTCTTCTTTCTGCTTTGACCTTAAAACTAGCTTTATCCTTTTCAACACTAAAAATTCCTGTTTCTGATAGCCAATTCTGTTTTTTTAACCTTTCTAATTTTTGAAATTTAATATCAAATCCTGAAAGTTGCAAAGAGCTACCTACAGTTTTTACTCCCTCATAATAAGTTTTCATGCCTTCTGAAAGAGATACGCCTAGTATAAAAATTGCAACTCCTAAATGAGCTAAGTACATTCCATAAGTTGACACTTTAATTTTTTTTACCTTATAAAATTTTATTTTTGAGAATTTAGATTTATCCATCAATTTATTTAGAAAATCATTAAATATTGATACAAACAACCATAATGATGCAGCAACACCTAAGAGAATAAGCAAAGGCCCTCCAAATACTAAATAGTAAATTGTAATAATAAATAATAATATAACTACTAGCTTCCAGATCTTACTATGTATGTCTTCTAAGTTAGTTTTTTTCCAATTTAAATTAATACTTACCCCGCTTAAAAAAATAGCTGGAAATATTAAAGGAAGAAAGACTATTTTAAAGTATGGCGCCCCTACTGAAATATCTGTTCCCGTAACAATCTCTATAATAAGTGGCCATAATGTTCCTAGGAGTATGGTTGCCGCGGAAGCACATAAAAAAATATTGTTTAACAATAAACCGCCTTCCCTAGATATTAAATATATATTTTTTTTATTTTCTATCTTATCTAATTTAGTAGCATATAAAAGCAACGATCCTGCAGTAATTAAAACAAGAAAACTCAAAATAAATATTCCTCTTGCTGGATCAGAAGCAAATGCATGTACCGAGGTTAGTAGACCTGATCTTACTATAAATGTGCCTAACAATGTTAATGAAAAAGATAAAATGGCTAATAGAATAGTCCAGCCCTTAAGCCTGTCTCTTTTTTCAGTAACTCTGACAGAATGTAAAAGAGCTGTTGTTAATAACCAAGGAAGTAAAGATACATTTTCTACAGGGTCCCAAAACCACCATCCTCCCCAGCCTAGTTCATAGTAAGCCCACCATGAACCTAAAGTTATACCTAATGTTAAAAAAACCCAAGAAATAAGGATCCAAGGCCTTACTAGTTTGGCCCAAGAACTTGAAACCTCTTCTTCTAATAAAGCAGCAATTGCAAATGAAAAAGGAATAGTTAATCCTACGTATCCAAAATATAATAGAGGAGGATGAAATGCGAGTCCTGGATCTTGAAGAACTGGGTTTAATCCTAAGCCTTCATCTGGAATAGGAAAAGTTCTTATGAATGGATTGGATGTGAATATCGTAAAAGCGATAAATCCCAAATTTACGACTCCTAGAGTGAATAGGACCTTAAAAGAAAAGCTTTTAGGAACCCTTTTTATCAAACTTATGAAAACTAAGCCATATAAGGAAAGAATCGAAAGCCACATGAGCAAAGATCCTTCGTGATTTCCCCAAGTGCCGCTTATTTTATAAATTAAAGGCTTATTAGAATGACTGTTGTTGTAAACATTAAGAATGCTAAAATCAGAATTTATATAGCTTATAATAAGTATAAAAAATGAAAAAACTATAAAAGTAAAGGAAATAATTGACAGTTTTTTTATAGGGTCAAAAACAGAGTACCTAAGTTTAAAATTAGTATAATCTATTGAAATAAGAGTTTGCAAAGAAAAAAGCAAAAAGGATACTATCAGAAATATGTGAGCTAATTCTATTAACATATTAATTATCTATTATTTTTTTTACTTCAGGTGGCATGTAATTTTCATCATGTTTAGCGAGAACTGATCTTGCATAAAATATATTTTTTTTCTCATCGACTGTTCCTTCTGCCACTACTCCTTGTCCTTCTCTAAATAAATCAGGAAGTATACCCTCGTAATTTACCTTCAAATTACTTTTAGTATCAGTAATTATAAAAGTAACTAGAAGACCTTCTTTATCATATTTAATACTTTTGTTTAATACTAAACCTCCTACACGAATTAACTGACCTTTATTTATTTGTTTTTCTAGAAGCTCTGTAGGAGAATAAAAAAATACTATTTTTTCCTCTAATGCTTTTAAAACAAAAAATATTGCTGAGCTAGCACTAAATATTAATAATAATATAAAATAAAATCTCTTTTTTTTATTCTTCATTTTCTTTCATTTTTTTTTTTATTAATTTTAACCTAACTCTTTGAAGTAGAACGAATGAAAAAATTAAACTCAAAGGAATTAAGTAACCAGTCCAGATATAAAATCCGTTTCCACCCATGCTCATATATTCTTTAAAAGAATTAAGCATTATTTTCACTTCTGTCATTTCTTGAAAATATAATTTTTTTCTCCTTAATTTTTATTTCTACTGAAACCAACAGAGCATAAATAAAAAGAAGTAAAAAGCCTATTGCCATGAGAAAAAGAGGTAAAAGCATATCATTACTTATTGAAATGCCTCCTGTTCTTAAAATACTGGCCGGCTGATGCAGCGTATTCCACCAATCCACTGAAAATTTTATAATAGGTAAGTTAACACCTCCTATTACAGCTAGGTAAGAGAAGATTGAGTCTCCCTTACTAGAAAAGCTAAAAGTATCTTTAATTAATTTAAGTCCTAAAAAAATAAAAAATAAAACTAAAAAAGATGTAAGCCTTGCATCCCAAACCCAATAAGTTCCCCAAGTTGGCTTACCCCAAAGAGCACCAGATAATAAAGCGGAAAAAGTAAATATAATTCCAATGGTAACGCTTTCTTTCGCCATCAATAGAAATAGTGGAAACTTCCAAATTAAAAAAAATGTGCTAGTGAAGAATATAAAACTATATGTCATAAGACTCATCCATGCACATGGTACGTGTATATACATAATTCTAACAGTTTCTTTTTGCTGATAATCAGGCGGAGAAAAAAATAAAGCGAATATGAGACCTAAAAGAATTGTTAAAATCGATAAAAATCCTGAAATCTTTTTAATTGGAATAGCGACTTTTAAAAACCTAGAAGGGTTAGCAAATTTATGTAGGTATATAAACATTTATTTTAAACTTTCTTTCAATATCTTTATAGTTATATAGGGTAAAAATATTATTCCAATACATAAGATAGCACTTAATAAATAATATTCTGAAAATGAATCATTTTTGAAGCTATTTACTGATAAAACTCCAAATATTATTACTGGCAAATAAAAGGGAATAGTAAGAAATATAAGCGTAGGAGCTCTCGCTGAGGCACATAAAGTCATAGCCGAAAAAGGCATCCCAAGCAAACTAAATAGAGGAGTACCTAGTAATAAAGAAAAAAATAAAGCTACAACATCTTCATAGGATCCGCTAAGAAAAATAAGGAATAAAGGGGCTAAAAGAATAATAGGTATTCCAGTAAAAATCCAATGGCAGAAAACTTTGGTTGTAACAATTATAGAAAATGGAATATTAGATACGTGGTATTGTAATAAAGATCCGTTTTCAAAATCCTCTTTAAAAAGACTCTCTAGTGAAATAAGATTTGCAAATAGAGCACAAATCCAAATTGAAGAAATAGATATTTTGTCTAGGGACACATATGATCTATCTAGAGTTAAAGGAAAAATTAAAATACACAATAAAAAAAATGCTAGAGAAAACCAAGATTTATTTGTATTAATTAAATACCCCTTGCTCTCTCTACAAAAAAATAAATAAAATAGTTTAATCAATTCTAATACTCATCATATTTTTTGACCTATTTAATTTAATTGGTTGATGTGAAGTAATAATTGCACCTCCTCCACTGTCTAAATGATCCGTTATTAATTTTAAAATTAGAAATTTAGTTTTTTTATCTAATCCCGAAACTGGTTCATCCAGAAGCCAAATTTTACTTTTAGTCATTTGTAATCTTGAAAAACAAAGCTTTTTTCTTTGCCCAAAGGATAATAAGCCTATGGGTGTGTTTAAAATTTTTTTTAAATCAAAATAATTTATAATATGATTAATATCTCCCTCAAAAGCTAGAATTCTTTTCCAAAAATATAAAAAATCTTTTACTGTTTCTGATTCATTTAATGCATTCTTATGTCCTACGTATCCACCTTTATTTTTATATTTTTCTTTAATTTTTATCTTTCCTGAAAAAGATAAAACACCTGACAATGTCAGTAAAAGTGAAGTTTTTCCTGAGCCATTATCACCATTTACAAAAATTACGCCCCCTGGCAGTAGCGAAAAAGATATGTTTTTAAAAATTAATTTATAATTTCTTTCACAGCTTAGTCCTTGTACTTCTAATAAAAATTCCTTTCTCATAGAACATTCTATTTTAATGACCTTTTATCTTCAATAACTAATCCGTCATTCTTAATACCTCCTTTTTTTATAAAAGACACTTTAATATTTAGTTTAAAATTGGTTTTGAAAAATTCTTTAATTTTATTATTTAAGTCATCGTTTTCGGAAATTGACTCGCATAACAATTCACCTTCGTCTAAAAAATCTTTTGTAGTAATAATAAACCTTACTTTTGTAACTTCCTTAAAATTTCTTATTACTTCATTGAATTGATTAGGATTAACAAAAATTCCCTTAAACTTTGTAGATTGCTCTGCTCTTCCCATCCATCCTTGTATTCTTTGATTGGTTCTTCCACAAGGGCTCGGCTCATTAATAACTTTTGATAAATCTCCAGTCCCTAATCTTATAACAGGATAATCCGTGTTAATTTTAGTCACTACCACCTCTCCCACCTCACCTGCAGGTAGAGCTTCTAAAGTTCCTGGTCTAATTATTTCCAATATAATATCTTCTTCTAGAATCATACCGCTAATAAGCTTATCATTTTTATCTTTAGTCTCATAAGCTATACATCCTACTTCAGCAATACCATACATTTGACATACATCTACCCCATCTTGTAAAAGTACATTTCTAAGAGATGCCGGAAGTGGCTCAGCTCCAACTAACCCCTTTTTAATACTGGAGACATCTTTATTTTTTTTTTTTGCATTTTCTAAAATAATCTTTAAAAAAGATGGAGTTCCAATATAGAAATGGGGCTTTAAATTACTTATTGTATCAACTTGCAGTTCAGTATTTCCTACACCTCCAGGAATTACTGAACATCCTAAATTATTTGCTGCATTATGCATCATTAATCCCGCAGGTCCTAAATGGTATGAAAAAGTATTATAAGCTATTTGACTCTCTCTAAGCCCTGCTGCATGTAAACTTCTAGACATATTCCAAAAGTCATTATAGTCGCCTGGCTCGTAGATTGGACCAGGAGAAGCAAACATATATGGAAATTTTGACGAAGGTTTAGTTGTGAGGTTGCCATATGGATAATTATTTTTTTGCAAAGTAGCTAAAGAAGACTTTCTAGTTATAGGAATAGCATTAAGGTCATCTCTATTTTTAATATTATTTAAATCAATGTCATCTAATATTTTTTTCCATCCAATAGAAAGAGAGGTTATTTTTTTCAAACTCTGGCTAAACTCTTTGAAAAGCATCTCCTCTCTTACTTGTCTATCAAGTATCTCTTTTTTATCAAAAAAATTTCTATTTGGATTATTATTTAAAGCCAACGCTTTCTCCTCTTGTATGATTTGAGGTTTTTGAAAGATTTTCTTTCCGTTTTTCCTCCTCCTAAATAAAATTCTTTGACATCCTCGTTATTTGATAGTTCTTTAGATGTTCCTTCTAAAACTATTTTCCCATTTTCCATTATATATGCTCTGCTCGAAACTTTTAGAGCTAGTCTGGCGTTTTGTTCAACTAACAATATGGTAATACCTAAATCTTTATTAAGCATTTCAATAATGTTAAAGACCTCTTTTACTAATAAAGGAGATAGGCCCATAGATGGCTCATCCATAAGAATTATTTTGGGTTTGGCCATCAAAGCTCTTCCGATAGCTAACATTTGTTGTTCTCCTCCTGATAAATATCCAGATAAACCTTTTCTTTCTTTCAGTCTAGGAAAGTAATTTAAAACTTTTCCTATATCTTGAGTAATGTTTCTTCTATCTTTTCTAGTATGCGCTCCAAGTCTTAAATTCTCTTCGACTGTCATATCCGCAATGCATCTCCTTCCCTCCATGACTTGAAACAGCCCGTTCTTAACAATATCAGAAGGATTTACATAAGTTATTTCTTTATCAAGAAAATGAATATTGCCTTTGGTTACTTCTCCATCTTCATTCTTAAGAAGCCCTGAGATAGCCTTTAAAGTAGTTGATTTTCCTGCACCATTAGCTCCTAACAAAGAAACTATTTCACCTTTATTAACTTTTAAACTAAGACCCTTTATAACTAATACTACTTCGTTATAAACTACTTCTATATTTTTTAATTCTAACATTTATAAAATAAATCAATACCCTCTCCACTCAGGTCTTCTGGGAACCTCAATTTTATCTGTTTTAACAAGTTCTATTACTTTATCCCTCATTAACTTATCTACACTTAGCTTTTCAGTATTTCCATTTACTTTAACCTTATATATAGGGATTTCCATCAAACCTCGATGATCATCTTGTTTCCATGTTGATGGAAGACAAACATCCTCAAGTCCCTTAGGAACCCATTTTTCCTTTTTATACATTGCATTTCTTATACCTTCTCCGTTAAATTCATCGTCAGAAATTGCCTGTTCCATTGCTTCAGCCATATAAAACATAGTGCATACCGCGGAAATATAATGTACTGATTTATATGAATTTTTTTCTCCAGAAAATTCTGATACTTTTCTCACTAAATCCATACCTTTATTACTATCTCCCCAAACAGAGTTTGTTCTAACAACGAAAATAATTCCATCTGCTGCTTTTCCGGATGCTTTAATTACAGGCTCGTCTACGCCCCAAACATTTGTCATAAACTGCGTTTCAACTCCAACTGTATTACAAGCCTTAAGAAGAGATGTTGTAGAATTAGAAGAATTAGCTAAATAAGCATAATTTGCTTTAACTTGTTTCAAAGTTAGACATTGTGCAGTAAAGTCTCCAGGAGCTAACGTATAATTAATTACTGACAAAACATCAAAGCCTAGCTCCTCAGCGTAATCTTGGCATGCTTTTTTAGGAGCATTGGGATAAGGATGATTATCTCCCATATGAACAAACTTTGGCTTTGCAGATTTATTTTTTTTTTCCCAATCTTTTAATGCCCAGCTTAGAAGGCCTCTACATGCATCAGAGTAAGAAGGACCATAAAAGAAATTATAAGGAGCTGCTTTAAAAGAGTTAGGCGCCTTGCCTGTTGGATCTGTTAATTGACCAGCGTATGATCCCGAATAAAAAGGAACTTTGTCTCTAGCTATAGTACCCATTAACGCTTCTGTATCAGCAGTTCCCCAACCAATAACAGCAATCACTTTCAACCTAGACTTCCATCTTTTGTATGTTGCTACTGCTCTAGGTGCTTTATAACTGTAATCTACCGTATCCACCTTTATCTTATTTCCCTTAATGCCTCCATTTTTATTAATATATTTTATAGCATCAATAAAACCTTGCCCGTAAGGCTTTCCTACACTAGATGTTGGTCCCGTAAAATCAACTAAGTGTCCGATTGGAATTTCTTTTGATAAAACAACGTTTAGTTTAAAAAGCAATATTATAAAAAGATAAAAAGAAATATTTTGTAATTTTTTCATTAATAGCCCCTCCTATTTATTAATATGAAAATGGATATAACTTAAACCACGCTCTAATTTGTCCCCAACGATAGGCTAATCCATTAGGTTCAAAAATCAAGAATAATATGATGACTAGCCCTATAGAAGCTTCTTTTATAAAGGGAATAGCATTAGATAAAGATAACATTTGATCAACAGAGGTTTCAGCCAAAGAACGGGTAAGATAATCCATAACTTCAGGCAATAAAACCATAAAGGCAGCTCCCATTAAAGATCCTCTAACAGAACCCAGTCCTCCAATAATAATCATTGCAAGAAAAAAAATTGAGAGTTGAATATTAAACTCCTCTATAGAAACAAAACTAAGATAGTGTCCATAAAGTGCACCACCTAAACCTGCGAAGAAAGAGGATATGCCAAAAGACAGTATTCTGTATTTCATTAAATTGATTCCCATCATCTCCGCAGACAAATAATGGTCTCTTACTGCTAAAAAGGCTCTTCCATCTCTAGTTCTCATTAAATTAGTAGCTAATATAAAACTTACCAGGAGCCAAAATAATACTACATAAAAGTATCTTTGGTCTGAGTCAAAATAAAAATTAAAAATTTTTAAAGGCTCTGCAGATGCTCCATCTACACCTCCAGTGAACCAAGCCGCTCTTGAAAAAAAATCCTCCATAATAAACTGTGCTGCTAGCGTAGCTATTGCAAGATATAGTCCTTTAACTCTAGCCGCTGGAATTCCAAATATTAGTCCTACAATAGCAGTAAATATTGCTGCTAATGGAATAGATATCCATACTGGAAAAAAAAACTTATTACTTAACCATGCCGATGCAAATGCTCCAAAACCAAAAAATACTGCGTGACCAACTGATATTTGACCAGTGCAACCTACAAGTATATTTAGTCCAAGAGCAGCTATGCCATAAAACCCAATATAAATAAGAAGTGAAATTATGTAAGAGTCAAATACGAAAGGTGAAATTGATAGAAAAACTATTCCAGCCAATGTTAAATAATAGCTTCCCTTGTCTTGAAACATACTCATATCAGATGAGTAAGAAGTTCTGTAGTCTCCACATGGTCTTAGTTTTTTTACACTCATCCTAAACTCTTTCTATATCCTTAGTTCCAAAAAAGCCATATGGCTTTATCATAAGTATGATTAGCAAAACGTAAAATGGAGCTATTCTTATCATATTTCCTACCTTCAAATACTGCACATCTAAAAAGTGCGCAAAGTGTTCTAATAAACCTATTACTAGCCCTCCAAGGATTGCTCCTAAAACAGAGTCTAAACCTCCTAAAATAACTGCAGGAAAGACTTTTATTCCCATAAATGCTATGCCTGAAGAAATACCATTTACTATTCCAAATACTATTCCTGCTACCGCAGAGACTATTGCAGATATGCCCCAAGCCGCAGAAAATACTTGTTTTACTGACACTCCTAAGGATTGGGCGGCTTGTTGATCAAAAGCTGTTGCCCTCATAGCCAATCCTAAACGCGACTTTTTAAAAAATATTGCAAAACTTATCATAATAAATAAACTTATTAAACCACTCATTATATAAACTGTTTGTACTTCTAGACCAAACAAATTAAAGCTTTCATTTTCAAAGATTTTGGGAAAGGGTTCCACAAAAACGCCAAACATCCAGTTCATTAGTGCTTGAAAAAATATAGATAGTCCTATGGTTACCATTATTATAGATATGATAGGCTCTCCTATTAAAGGTCTGAGTATAATTAACTGTATCAATATACCAAAAACTGTCATAAAAATTAGAGTAAATATAAAAGCTATATAAAAAGGAAGAGAAAATTTTGCTAGTAACCACCAACAAGCCCATGCGCCTATCAATAAGAACTCTCCTTGAGCAAAATTAACTACTAAGCTTGATTTATAGATCAAGACAAATGCCATTGCAACTACACCATATAATAGACCAATAATAAATCCATTAACTAATAATTGTATTAAAAAGTCTACAGCCATCTTACCACTCCATATTTATTATATTTAATTCAGTCTTAATTTTTTGTGTACCACCATCTTGTAAATTGATTACTGTATCTATTTTTATAGATTTTTGTTCACAATAAATAGCCTCTACAATTTCATTATATTTGCGGATAACAAAATTTCTTCTCAATTTTTTAGTCCTAGTCAATTCATCGTCATCTGCGTCAAATTCTTTGTATAATAGTACAAACTTTTTAATCCGTTGTTTTTCCGGAACAGACTCATTAACCTTCCTTACTTCAGACTCTAGTAATTTCTCTATTTCCTTCTTTGAAGCTAGGTCAGAGTAGGTAGTAAAAGGCACTCTTTGTTGTTCTGCCCATTTTGATAAAACAGAGTATCTTATACAAATTATGGAAGACAAATAAGGTTTATTAGATCCAATAAGTGCAGCTTCTGCAATAAAAGGTGAAAATTTTAGCTTATTTTCTAAATATTGAGGAGAATACCTTAACTTTTCTGAAGTAAATGATAAGTCAGATACTCTATCTATAACAACTAAATGCCCTGCTTTATCAATGTATCCTGCATCACCTGTATGAAACCATTTATTAGAAGAAATTGAAATTTTTTCGGCAGAAGTACTAAAGTATCCTTTCATACAATTTTTATTCTTTACAATTATCTCCCCAAGACCCTCAGCGTCTGGCTCAAAAATATTGATATTAACTCCTTTAAATGGTATGCCAACTGACTCATAATTTACGTCATCTTTCCTATGTATAGTGTAAGCCCCTAACTGTTCTGTTTGCCCGTAAAGTTGCCTTAGAGGAATTCCCATATTTACAAAAAACTTGAAGGTATCTGGTCCTAACGCTGCTCCTCCTGTAGCAGCTGACTTTAAAAAAGAAAAGCCTATTTGATCTCTTAATGAACTAAATAGAAAATATTCACAAAGTACCCTAACAATCGAGTTGTTAGTCCTATTTTTTAAT
>JAYYAX010000008.1:0-4901 GCA_036042925.1 Pseudomonadota bacterium | reverse complement strand
GGGTATTTTTATGCGATCAGAGAATTTTATCGATTGATTGATGAAATCTGATGCTATAATTTCAATATAGGTATCACTACCTGCCCAAATTATATCTGCTAAATATTTATAAAAGTAGCTTTCTACTAATTTAGTATTCTGCTGCATTGCCTCATTTAAATATAAATTAAAAGAAAGATACTCTTCTTCAAAGTGTTTAAATGATAGAGGTCTATTTATATTTAAGATAATTTTTTTAATGCCATAATCATCAGTTGTTTTAGAAATAAATGATAGTGATGACTCATTTACTACGTTTGGAGCAGATAGAATTTCAATTTTTGGCTCTTCGTCTTTTACAACTAATAAATCAAAAACTAAGTGCTCTTTATTCGCATAAGTTATGATAACATTTTTATCTTCATTTAATAGCAAACTAAATTCATAATTATTTTTTTCATTCTTTTTAACTTCTAAGGGTTTGCCACCATCCATCACAGAAAATTTTTTTTTATTAGATTTTATAAATACTTTAAGTTCTGATTTAATTGGAACTATTTCTTCAACTCGAAGGTTTTCATTTTTTTTCTGAATAGGTATTAACTTTTCCTTAAGTTTCGTATATTCAGGAGGCTTATACCAGGCCTTAAGTTCAAAGTAGCTATCTTGGCTAATATAAGCACTATAATTTGTCCATCCAAAAATATTTTCATATATTTTATTATTTTTATATGACCAAAAAAAAGCTAAAGATATAAATAAAAATAGAAAGTATCTTATATACAAAGGATCATATTTAGTTAAGCTAATATCAGGTAAAATAAAATTAATATTTTTTAAATTTGCAGTAATACTGCTTTTATGCAAATACCAAATTTTCTCATTATAATTTATATTTGCTGGACTATCTTCTAATGCGGTAAGTGGAGTAGTTTTTTTAAAATTCTTACCCTCAATCCACAACAAAGTTTGTTTTCTACTATAATATTTAATATTTTTTATTAATTGATTAAAAACAAGAATTGATATTACTGTATAAAATAAAATAATAAATGCGTGCCAAACTGCTCCAAAAAAACTCCAAACACCAAATAATAAACTAATAACTACTAACTGAGTATAAAGCAGTATTAAAAATAAATATCTATCATTTATCTTTAAATTTAATAAAAAATGAGTTAGAAGAATGAAAAAAAATCTTTTTATAATATTTAATTTTTCTTTAACCATGGTGCAATTTTTTCAAATTTTAATATATCTTCTGGGTCTATCCTATTTTTTATAACACTATAATCATTATTATTTACCATAATTTCGCTAGCTAAGCTTTTACTATTATAACTAGAAGCCATAACATGACCGTATGCACCAACTTTATCTATAAAATAATAGTCCCCTTGTTGTACTGATTTATATATGTTTGCATTTTTTACTACAATATCAGCCGTTTCACAAACTGTTCCGACGACTTCAAATTTTTTTATAGTTTTATTTTTGACTTTTTTATTTAAAGGTCTAATTATATGCCTAGCATCATATAATGCTGGTCTTATTAAATCATTCATTCCTGCATCTATTATTAAAAAGTTTTTACTGTCTATAGTTTTTTTATATAAAACACTAGCAACCAATATTCCTGCATTTGCAACTAGAAATCTGCCAGGCTCTATAATGATTTTTTTATTGGTTTTTTTAAAAGTATTTTTAATTAGATTCGTATATTCAATTAAAAATTTTTGGTCTTCCCCATCACTTTCATAATTAACACCAATACCTCCCCCTAAATCTATATTTTTAATATTGAAACCTAATTTTTCAAGCTCCATACAAAAGCTCAAAACTTTCTTAAAAGCTTTTTTAAATGGTGTTAAATAACGAATTTGTGAACCTATATGAATATCAATACCCACAATTTTTAAACTTTTAAATTTTTTTGCTAACTCATAAACATTTTTAGCTTCAGAAATAGGAATACCAAATTTGTCAGTTTTTTTTCCTGTTGATATTTTAGGATGTCCTCCTGCAGAAATATCCGGATTTACTCTTAATGCTATATTGGCTGACGTATTTATCTGTTCTGCTATTTTTGCTATAGTTTCTAATTCTTCTATAGACTCTACATTAAATTGTTCTATTTTATTTTTCAAAGCAAAGGCTATTTCATCTATAGTTTTACCTACTCCTGAATACACAATTTTATTATTAGATATACCAGCTTTAAGTGCTTTTTTTAATTCTCCAATTGATACTACATCGGCACCAGCCCCACATTTTGCAAGGGTTTTCAAAACAGAGAGATTAGAATTTGCTTTAACGGAATAAGCTATAAGAAAATTTATACCGTTTAGCATCTTATGTAAAAGTTTAAAATTATAAATAAGTGTTTTACTGGAATATAAGTAAAAAGGTGTATTAAATTTTTTACAAATTTCTTCCACTTTAACACCCTCACAAAATAAGTTGTTTTTTTTATATTTAAAACTATGCATTAAAATTTATAAATTCTTTCTTCGTCTATCTCAATAATTTTGTTAGACTCTATTCCATCTAAGTATAAGTCTCCCTTCTTACCACAGTTATTTAATATGGTTAGGGTTAATATTAATATTCTAATCATTACACCACTTTTCTTTGGAAAATATTATTTCTTTTTTTATATTTTCTGGACTGGTACCCCCATAGCTATTCCTATTTTTTACTGACGCCTCTAAAGTAATTTTATTGACAATATTCTTATTTATTCTCTTATCAACTTTTTTGAAGTCTCTAATATTTAATTCATGTATTTGTATTTTTTTTTTATCTGCTATAGCAACTAGTTTTCCAGTTATCATATGAGCATCTCTAAAAGGAACTCCTAATTCAGCTACTAAAGCATCGGCTACGTCTGTAGCATTAATGTGGCCCTTATTACACATCTCTAACATTTTATCTGGGTTAAATGTAATTTCTTTTATCATTTCGGACATTACGTTAATAGTATCTTTTGTTGTTTTTATGCTGTCAAATAAAGGTTCTTTATCCTCTTGCATATCTTTAGAATATGCTAATGGCAAAGCTTTCATGACATTAAATAAAGTTACATAATTTCCAATAACTCTACCACTTTTACCTCTTATTAGCTCCGCTGCATCAGGATTCTTTTTTTGAGGCATTATTGAAGACCCAGTTGAAAAAGTATCAGGTAAATTAATAAAATTAAAACCAGGAGAACTCCATAATATTATTTCTTCTGATAACCTAGATAAATGTATTGATATAGAACAACATAAGTTTAATGCATCTAAAATAAAATCTCTATCTGATACAGCATCTATTGAATTACTCATTGGTGCTTTAAATCCTAAATTATTTGATGTTTCATCTCTATTTATATTAAAAGTAGTTCCAGCCAAAGCAGCGCTACCTAATGGTGAATAATTATGTCTTTCTATTAAGTTTTTATTATTATCTCTGTCTCTACCAAACATATTAACATATGCTAATAAATGATGAGCAAGAGTTATTGGTTGTGCTGCTTGTAAATGAGTAAATCCAGGCATATAAGAAAATATATTTGCTTCTGCTTTTTCAATTAAAGCTAATTGCAATTTTTCTAAATATTTATCTATAAATTTACTTTGCTCTCTGAGCCAAATTTTAGTATCTGTAGCAACTTGATCATTTCTAGACCTTGCTGTATGAAGTTTTTTTCCTAATGTTCCTATTAGTTCAATTAACCTAGACTCTATATGAGTATGTATATCTTCAAGTTTATCGTTAAATTGCATTTTATTATGCTTGATTTCTTTTTCTATTTTAGTTAACCCATTCAATATTTTTTTCAGCTCTTCTTTAGTGATTATACCCTGATTGCTTAACATTGAGGCATGTACTTTTGATGCTGAAATATCTTTTATATAAAGTATTTTATCAAAATTTATGGATGAGTTTATTCTCAACATGGTTTCTGACGGACTTTCTACAAATCTGCCACTCCAGAGGTTTTTACTGTTTTTTTTGTTTATTTTTTTTTTCATATAATTAATATATCATTAGTATTTTATTATGTTCAAAAATAAATTAATATCGCTAACTATACTTTTGTTTTTGTTCCATCTTACTTTCAATTTAATATCAAATGATATAGAAAAAATACAAATAATTAAAGAACCTTATTATATTGATACTTTAGAATTAATGGATTACAAAGAAAATTATATATCACTTAATGATAAGCCTGCTTATTATTTCATTATAAACTTTTGGGCTTCTTGGTGTGCGCCTTGTATAAAAGAAATGAAAAGTCTAAATTCACTGCAAAAGAAAATACCTTCTTTGAGAGTGATTACAATAAGTCAGGATAAAAATTTAGACTTAGCTAAAAAATTTTTTAAAAAAAATAAGCATGAGGCTCTAGAAAAATATTTTGATAAAGATAAAAAGGTACTTTCTAAATTTTCTTTAAGGGGATTGCCTACTACTTTTATTGTAAAAAAGGATTATAAGGTTTTTGCTAAAGTAGAAGGAGTTATTGAATGGGACTCTAAGTCTTTTATAAATTGGCTAAATGAAAACTAAATAAATTTATCCAATTTTCCGTAATGTATCCCCTTATTTTTGAATTGTCTAAGTGTATTTCTAACAGAGTCTCCTATATCTACTGGAAGTGTTGCTCCTTCTATCACAATCGTTTCAAAACCTAAACTTTTAGCATCAAGAGCTGTATAGTTTACGCAAAAGTCTAAAGCCAAACCACAAATAAATACTCTTTTTATCTTCAAAGTCTTTAACAAACCTTCTAATCCTGTAGGCGTTACTTTGTCATTTTCAAAAAAGCCAGAATAAGAATCAATATCTTTTCTAAATCCTTTTCTAATTATTGCATTAGCATATTTAACATCTAATTCTTTATGAAACTCAGCTCCTTTAGTATTAAAAAC
>JAYYAX010000007.1:0-11202 GCA_036042925.1 Pseudomonadota bacterium | reverse complement strand
ATAACTTCCCTTTGAGATCTTTAATAATAAGATTATTTTTTTTATATATAATATTTAAGTCAATATCTTTCAATTTTCCACTAATCAATTCAGTAACTTTATATCTATTGTCTATGCTTTTATTGAGCTTTCTTATTAGAGGATTGCTAAGTTGCAATAGGTCTAGCTCTTTAAAGCTTACCTCTAAATTAGCATCAACATTCTTATCGAAGTCATTTATTATACCTTTTACATTAAAGTTTTCTTCCGTAGTACTAATAATGCAGTTCTCTATTTCTATTTGATTTTCAGTAATATTAGCTTTTAAGTACACATTCTTCATTTGTATGCTAAAAATATTTTCGTTATGTAAAATATTTAATTTTTTACTAGAATTGTTTTCAAAATTTACATCAAATGAGCTAGCTAGAAACCTGTTTTGGAATATTTTGATGCTTGCTTTTCCTTTTACTATAAAATTATCGGTATTCGCTAATCTTAAATTAAAAATATTTTTAGTTTTAATAAAACTCACGGGTATTTTAAATTTTTTAAATTCAAGTCCTATGTTTGCATTTAATAAATAATCTTCAGAAATATTTCCCGATATATCTAGTGGAATTTTTTCATTTTCACTATCAAAATGAGTTTTAATGGAAAATGTTTTATCTAAATCAATTTGAAATTTAGAGTCAGAAAAATTAAGTTTATTTGATGAATAGTTCATCTCCTGCAGAAGATTGAGAATAGCAATATTACTGCTGTTATTATTGATGCTAACTTTACTAATATTTCCAATAATAGCGTTATCTTTTTTTATTAGATCTAGATTTCTTATTTTTAAATCATATGTGTTATAGATTTCATTCTCTATTGAAACCTCAATTACAGCTTCGTTAATTGTTACTTTTTTTAGTTTTATTTTTTTTTTAATAAGATTGGTGGCGCTGACTCCAATATTTATATTGTTTACTGAACTAATTACAAGATTTAAACCAACTATGTTAGGATCTACTTTAAATTTTTTTAGATTTTGTAAATCTATATTGACTTCATTTTCTATTATATTTAAATGTATAACTGCTTTTTCAAAATTTTTTATAGGTAGTATCTCATTAAGAATATTGGGATCTACATATTTTGAGATATATTCCAGGTCGAAAGGTTTTAAAGATATCCTAATTAAAAATAAAGCTACCAAAAAGGTTAGAAAACCAATAAAAATAAAAAAATATTTAAGTAATTTATATTTGATCAATTTAAAATCATTAGTTATTATGAATTATGTCTTTAAACATACATAGCAAAGCACCTAATTTCAAGCTTCCTAATCAAGATAATGAATTTATTGAACTAAATAAAATAGAAGAAAATGTAATTCTATTTTTTTATCCTAAAGACAATACGCCGGGATGTACAAAAGAAGCTATTAGTTTTTCAGAGTTTTTGCTAAAAATAAATAAATTTGATTGTAAGGTATTTGGAATTTCAAAAGATAGTATTAAAAAACATCAAAATTTCATAAGCAAGCAAAATCTTAAAGTAGATTTGCTATCAGATGAAGATAGTAATGTTTGTGAAAATTATGGGGTTTGGGTAGAAAAAAGTATGTATGGAAGAAAATATATGGGTATTGAAAGAACAACATTTTTTATTAATAAAAAAAAATTAATAATGAATATTTGGTCAAAAGTAAAAGTACCTAATCATGTCGAAGAAGTTTTTAAATATTTAGAAGATAATCTATCTTGAATAGCTTTTGTTAGCTAAAGCTGAAAAAATAAAACTATCAATATCTCCATCTAAGATCTTATCAATATCTGAACTCTCCTCTTCAGTTCTTAGGTCTTTAACCATTTGATAAGGTTGCATTACATAAGACCTAATTTGATGTCCCCATCCTATATCCTTTTTTAGGTTTTGAATTTTTTCGTTTTTTTCATTTTGCTTTCTCAATTCTAGTTCGTAAAGTCTGGATTCTAACATCTTATAAGCAGTTGCTCTATTTTGATGTTGAGATCTCTGACTCTGACATTGCACAACTATTGAGGAAGGAATGTGTGTAATTCTAATAGCACTGTCTGTTTTATTAACATGTTGTCCCCCAGCTCCTGAGGCTCTGTAAGTATCAACTCTAATATCTTTTGTTTCTATTTTTATATCTATAGAATTAGCTGCTTCAGGATAGACCCAGACACTAGCAAAACTAGTGTGACGCCTTTTTTGAGAGTCAAATGGAGAAATTCTTACTAACCTGTGTATTCCGCTTTCATTTTTTAGAAGACCATAAGCACTATCTCCAGAAACTTTTATACTTATTGACTTAATTCCTGCTTCCTCTCCATCTGATATATGAATAATACTTTTTTTAAAACTTTTTTTTTCAATCCATCTACTGTACATTCTAGATAACATTTCTGCCCAGTCTTGGCTTTCGGTTCCTCCTGCTCCTGCATGAATTTCTAAGTAACAATCATTATTATCGGCCTCCTCTGACAATAAAGTTTTTAATCTTACTTCTTTTGATTTTTGTTTTACACTTTTAACTATTTCTAATATTTCATTTTGAATTTTTACATCCGCATCGTTTTTAAAGTTTAGATGTAGTTCTTTTAATTCAGATAATTCATTCTCTAAAGATACGAAAGAATTTAGAATATTTTCTAACCTGCTTTTTTCTGATAGTAATTCTGAAGCAGTAGAAGGTTTATCCCAAAAGTTTTCACTTTGTGAAATTTCATTAAATTGATTAATTTTCTTTTTAATTTTATGTGGGTCAAAGATACCTCCTTATAAACCCTAGTGTTGAAGAAATTTCCTCTATATCAGCATCTATCTCAATCATAGACATCAGTATAGTCCTCCTTCAAGTCGCTTCAATGATTTTTTTTCTTTAGGATCTTTTTCGTTTGTCTTACTATATCCTTTTAAAAAAGCTTCATAAATTGTATTTTCACTTTGGTTTCTAATAATACTACCTGTTTTATAATCTATTTTAACCATTTCCACTCCCTCGGGAACTAAAAATGGTCGTCTCTCTTTATTTTTTAATGCTTCATTCATAAACTCAGAGAAAATTGGTAATGCTACTTTTCCTCCTGTTTCTCCATCACCTAGGTCTCTTGGGTTGTCATATCCTACATAAACTCCTACTGCTAACTCTGGTGATATACCTAAAAACCATGCATCCATATTATCGTTTGTAGTTCCTGTTTTTCCAGCTATTTCATATTTAAAATCTTTTAGTGCTTTTGCAGTCCCCCTTTTTGTTACACCTTTGAGCATCCATGTTATTTGAAAGGCCTTGTTTGGATCTATTACTTGTATTCCCTCAGGAGGAAGAATAGGTTTAATGTAGTTCTCATTTTGTTTAGACATACATTTATTACATGCTCTAACATCTCTTTTAAAAATTACCTTACCCTCTCGGTCCTGTATCTTTTCTATAACTTCAGGATCATTGTATCTTCCTGCATTTACAAATGTAGCATATCCAGCAACTAGTTTTAATAAAGTAGTTTCTACAGCTCCTAAAGAAGTGGCTAAAAGAGGAGGAAAGTCTCCTAATTTAAAACGATCTGATACTTCGGTAATTTTTTTCATTCCTATCTGGTTTGCGAGTCTAACAGTCATTACATTTCTAGATTTTTCTAAACCTACTCTCAAGGTTGAAGGTCCATAAAACAAACCAGAATAATTTTTAGGTTTCCATTCCTCTAAGCCAGGACCCTGATCAATTACCAATGGTGCGTCAAGTACTTTGGTATTAGGTCTGTATCCAGCCTCTAATGCAGCCAAATAAACAAATGGCTTAAAGGCTGAGCCAGGTTGTCTTTTTGCCTGTGTGGCTCTATTAAATTCACTATTATCAAAATCATATCCTCCAGATAAAGCTAAAACTCTTCCATTTCTTGGATCTATAGCAACTATTGCACCATTTACTTCAGGTATTTGATCAAGTACATAATCTTCTGAACTAAAGCCTACAGACTTCAAAACTATAATATCATTCGTTTTGAAAATAGTATTTAGATTTTCTAAATTATATTTTTTTTCTCCATTATTTATCCATTTAGAAGAATTTATCTTCTCACGTTTAATTTTAATCTCTTTCTTATTTTCAATAAGTAATAGTTTAATTTCATTGTCATCAACTTTTGTAATTAAACCAAGTTTTTTTTTATGTAATCCAGGAAAATTTTTGAATTTATTTTTTATTTTTATAAAGTCTGACTCAAAGTTAATAACCTTGATATTATCAATAGGTCCTCTCCAGCCATGCCTTTTATCATATTTTTCTAAACCATTTCTTAATGTTTTTATCGCAGCCTTTTGCAATACCGGATCTATAGTAGTTATTACGTGCAATCCCTCTTTGTATAGAACGCTTTCCTGATATTTATCTATTACCTTTCTTCTAACCTCCTCTATAAAGTAGGGGGCATAAATTTTACTACTTTGTTTAAACTTCTTGGAAACTAATGGTAATAATGAAGTCTTAATGGCTTCTTCTTTAGAAATTATATTATCATTATACATTCGATTTAATACGTAATTTCTTCTAATTATTGCAGCACTTTTATTTTTTTCTGGGTGATAATTATTAGGGCCTTTAGGTAAGCCTGCAAGATATGCTATTTCTGCCAATTCTAATTCATCCATTGATTTATTAAAGTAGTTTAAAGCTGCTGCAGCGACACCATAGGAGCGTTGTCCTAGGAAAATTTCATTTAAATATAACTCTAATATCTCATTTTTTGATAATATTCTTTCTATTCTTAATGCTAAAAGTGCTTCTTTAATTTTCCTGTTAATACTCACTTCACTACTTAGTAAGAAGTTTTTAGCTACTTGCTGGGTAATAGTTGAAGCACCAACTAGCCTTTTACCTTGGTAAACATTTTTAATATTAATTACCGACGCTTTCAATATACTTGTTATATCAACTCCTTTATGTTTGAAGAAGTTTTTATCTTCAGCAGAAACAAAAGCCTCTTTTACTTTTTTTGGAATATTTTCAACCGGAACAAATATTCTTTTTTGTAGAGAGAATTCTGCTAATAAAGAACCGTCTCCTGTATAAAGTCTACTTATTACGGAAGGAGAATAATCCCTTAGCTGTCTGTAGTCTGGTAAATTTTTAGTATATTTTACTATGCCTAAAATAGAAATTGCTATAAATAAAAATCCCAATAACAACAGTGACAAAAATAAATATGTAATAGTTTTAAACAATTTTTCCTATCTTTAACAGTTAATTATTACATAAATAGCGTAAGGTATCTTTTATTAAGTTGTCAAAACAATCTTTTAATCTTGTAAAACTATTTTTTTTTAACCTAAGGCTATGTTCATCCATGTATAATTTTTTATTTACCTCTATTTGTATAAAGTGAATATTTTTTCCAGGATTTCCATAGTTTTTTGTAATAAATCCTCCTTTAAAAGGATGATTGATCTGTGTATTATAATTAAAATTCATAAAACATTTTTTTACTAGTTTTAGCAGCTCTTTACTACTGCTTTGATTATTACTATTGCTTAGTACTATATCTATTTTTTCATTGACTAAATCTGATGACATAGAGTGACAGTCTAATGCTAGCATGTTTTCATAGTTTATTTTCGTCTTTTCGATAATTTCTTTTATTTTTTTATGATAAGGAAAGTAAAAATTTAAAAGTCTCCACTTTGCTTCACTAAAAGGTAATTTAGAAGTGTACAAATATTTTCCAAAAAGATTATATTTAGCGAAAACTCCTATTCCATTTAGTACTTTTTTTGAATTATTATCAAATAAAGTTTCAAGATTATTTTTTTCCCACATAGTACTATCAATTTCTAATGGAGAACGATTTGCATCCACAAATATTCTGGGAAAAGTTGCGTTTAAAAAAGAATAATTTTTTAATTCAGGTGAGAATAGTTGATCTATAAAAAAGTCTTCTGTACTTCTAAGTTCATTAATATCTAAAGAGATATATTTTAAAAAATTCTCATCATAATTTCTTCCACTGTGCGGTGTCATAATTAATAAAGGCGATTTATTAATGTTAGCTTCAAATGCAGTATTAAAATTTTTCATAATTTATAATTTAATTTACCTAAAAGTAGTATAGTATTAATTTATACACCATTATGAAAAAAATAATGTTAAAATAAATTTATATAGTTTTATTAGTTATGAAAGTTTTTGCTGAAAAATTAAAAGATAATAATTTAAAGTTAAAAAGAAATAATATTTCTACATTACAAGTCAATATGGGAAAACTATGTAATCAAGCCTGTTCACATTGTCATGTTGAAGCAGGACCAAAAAGAACCGAGATAATGGATATTAGAGTAATATCGAAAATTCTAACCCTTCTTAAAAAAAAAAATCAAATTAATACTGTAGATATTACAGGAGGAGCTCCTGAATTAAATGCAAATTTTAAATATTTTATTACGGAATTAAAAAAAAGAGATTTTCATATTATTGATAGATGTAATTTAACGGTTTTGCATGAAAAGGGGCAAGAAAATACAGCCGAATTTTTAGCAAAAAATAAAGTTGAAATCGTAGCATCTCTACCATGTTATACAATGGAAAATGTTGATAAACAAAGAGGAAGAGGTGTTTTTGATAAAAGTATTTCTTCTTTGGTGAAATTGAATAAACTAGGTTATGGCAAAGGAAATAAGTTTCTAAAGCTTAATCTTGTTTACAATCCACTAGAAGACTTTTTAGCACCTGACCAACAAAAATTGGAAGTTGAATATAAAGAGTTTTTAAAAACCAACTTTCAAATATGCTTCGATAGGCTTTTTTCCTTAAATAATATGCCGATTAAAAGATTTAATCATTTTTTGAAAAGAAATAACAAGTATCATTCTTATATGGACTTACTTTACAATAACTTTAACTCCGCAGCTGCTAGCAATATAATGTGTAAGGATATGGTGTCTATATCATGGGATGGATCAATACATGATTGTGACTTTAATCAAATGTTAGATATTCCTTTAAAAGATAAAAAAATGAATATTTTTCTTATAAATAGCTTTGGCGAAATTTCAGATAATATTTCTACAGATTACCATTGCTATGGTTGCACTGCAGGATCTGGAAGTTCTTGTAAAGGCTCTTTAATTTAAGAAGTTGAAAGGTTCTGACTAACTTTCCATCTTTTTTTCAAATATTGACATGTATCACAACTTTTAGAACCATTTGGCATTTCATCTTCTTTTAAAGTGTTAACAGCCTCTATAATTTTGTCTTCAACCCAAGAGTCGTCGCATTCTAAACTTATTAAATGTTTTTCAAACTTTAGCTCTTGATTAAACATAGGCTGGTTTTTAAGTCCGTTATAATAAAGCAAATATCCTGTATTTGATACGTTATACCCGTTTTTCCTGAATAACCATTGGTACATTTCCAATTGTCTTCTATATGCTTTTGGATACTCCCAATTGTTCCATGTTTCTTCCCAATTAAAAATATTTTTCGAGGTAGACTTGACATCTGATATTATTAATTCTCCGTCGGGTTTAACCCATACGTCATCAACAGCACCATGAAAATAGTAACCTTTATCAATATTTTGATAACTAATACCTATCCTATTATTTCTCCATTTATCCATGTCATCATGTTTGAATGGTATAGCTTCAATATTATGTTCTTTAAATAGCGGATGAGGTTTTTCAAGTTTTCTGTAAAAATCAAATTCATTTTTACATAAATTATCTACAGCGCTATTTAAAGTAAAAGGAAGAGTTCTTAGTTTAATATTATATTTATATGTTAATACAAAACATCTTTTGCAATTTATAAATAATTCTACAGCATATCTACTAATTTTTTTTGTCATATTATCTGTTATATTTTTTTTAATTTGTTCTTTAAATTAGCATCCTTGAATCTTTATAACCCTTTAATCGTCACCACTTACAATTTTATTATTTATTCATCTAGATTTAATATTAAAGTTTTGAATAACAAAATTTATATTTAGCCAGAGCAAATATATTTTTGCTCATATTGATAATATCATATTAATACTGTTATGAAAGAAAATTTCCAAATGTACCATTTTTAAAGTCTCTTATTGCTTTTTCAATCTCCTCTTCAGTATTCATAACAAAAGGTCCATATGAAACTATTGGCTCATTTATAGGCTTTCCATTTAAAAGAAGTGCTTTAAAGTTATCTGAGGTATGAAAATTAATTTCAGTACCTTTTTGATCAAAAATTATTACCGATTTTTCATAATAAGATTCACTATTTAACTCAACTCTGCCGCTAAGAATTAGAAGAATAGTATTAGTATTTTGATCAAGATTTATTGATATTTTTGATTTTCTTTTTCCAAAGAAATCCATAATATTTATGTTTGTAAATGTCTTGGCTGGACCTTTTTGTTTTCTATATTCTCCCGCAATCAATCTCATTTTTATTTCATTAGTTAATTTTATCATAGGAATATTTTCTTTTTCTATGCCTTGATATTTAGGAGCTGTCATTTTATTTTTTTTTGGTAAATTTATCCATATTTGTACCATTTCAAAAGTACCTCCAGTTCGAGAAAATCTATCAGAATGGAACTCTTCATGAATAATACCTCTTCCGGCAGTCATCCACTGTACATCTCCTTCCTTAATTATTCCACCTCCTCCACTAGAGTCTCTATGCTGAATTTCTCCTTGATAAGAAAAAGTTACTGTTTCGAATCCCCTATGTGGATGTTCGCCGATTCCTCTTGGTACATTGGTTTTTTTAAATACTTTTGGACTGGCATAATCCATCATAATAAACGGACTAATTAAAGAGTTTAATTCTTCATTTGGTCTAAGCAAACCGTAAACATGAAACCCATTCCCAACCCAGTGCTTATGTTTACTATGTAGACAAGATACAATTTTTTTTATCATAAATTTTATATAAGAAGTGACTTTATCTTATATTATTAATATTAGCTAGAAATAATGCTATAAAATTAATAATTATTTAATCTAAAAATGGAAGGTTTGGAAGGTATAATTTCTATATATTATATTACTTTAAATTTTTTAAAATATATACAGCCTACAAAAAAATAAGATAATAAAAATACTCTAGGCTAATTTTTTGTTATAGACTTTCAATTTAATACATCTACTGAAGATGCTATTAGTTATTACTGCAAAGGTTTGTTTGTTAGTTTAATATTAAGTAAATGGGCTCCTAGCAAAACCAAACCTCCTAAAACTGTAAAAAAAGTCTCTAAGGTTTGACCAATCCCGCTATGTTCTTTGTGTTCATGATGATCATCATCGTGACCATGCTCTGCATCTGAATGAACTGTATTAGTATGCTCTCCTATAGAACCAATATCATGCATGAAAATTGCCGCCACTAACATCAATAATCCCAAGCCTGCTAAAGATATACATTTATAGTTATGATGTTTGGTCAAAGACTTAGCCATTGCAAACAAGCTTATAGGAATCGCTAATATAACTAAAACAACATGCACATTCTCATTATTAATCCAAAATGATGCAAAACTTGGTAATATAACTATTATTAATGGAAGCGCTATACAATGCAAGATACACGCTAGTGATAAACAAATTGATAGATTGTCACTTATATGTTTTCTAAAATCAAAAATAAAACTACTCCTAAATGTTTATACTAATGATCATGGCCATCGTGTCCACCAGAACCCAAATACATAACATATTGTAAGATCAACTGGTTGTCCACTAAGTTAGCTTGAGGCTTTTCGTGATTTAGTTGTAATCTAATAACCGAAGCAGAGTCAAACTTCCATTCTGACATTACAGAATATGCCTCAGGATCATTACCGCCAGCGTCTAAAGCACTACCAACTAATCCGGTTGGAGTGTCAGGAGCAAGCATCTTACTATATCTTAAACCCATACTTAAATTATCATTGAATTTATTCACTAATGCTAAATAATAACCACTATCGTTATCATCAAAATCTACTTCACCAGTTGACTCTTCACTGTCTTCAAAAGTTCCTTCTTGATTTCTATAAAAATATTCACCACTCATTTTAAATTCACTTTGGCTACTGTATGAGTTTTCATATTTTAAACTTACTACAGACAACTCACTGTCCCCTTTAAATGTTACATTATCTTCATTACTTACTCTAGCGTTAAAACCTCTGGATTTACCTGAAAGATGATATAAATTAAAATTAATTTCTTCTTTATTAGATATATTAAAGGATGATTTATAAAAAATAGACCAAGCATCACTTCCTTGACCTTCAGTAGTACTATTGCCAAATGGAAAATCTTCACCTCTAAATATACCGATTCCTATTTCATTTATACTAACAGTAGGTAGCAAATATGAAGTTTCCAATCCGTCATCATTGTAAGCTTTATTAAGAAAAACTCTGTACGGTAGAGGCCTATCCGCAAAATCGTCTGCGTGTGCATGCTGAGTATTGAGTGCTGCCACATTCCAAAAAGCTCTTCCTATTTTAAAATATGTATTGTCTAAAAAGCTTCCTTCTAAGCTTTCAACATAAACTTCTTCCAGCTCTATTTTATCAGCACCATCTTCATTAACTATAGCCGCTGTTAATGAACCACTAAACTTTTCACCTATATCGGAATTCATAATTAATTCAGACTCTCCAATATGCAAGCCTTCTTTTCCTCTTTCCCCTTCATGAGCAACACTAAATCCTTTTGGTGCAACTTCACCACTTCTGCTAAACGAAGTGTATTTACCATTTAATACAGCTTCAATATTAAAATTGCTTTCTTCTTTATGATCTTTATGATCGTTATGAGAAGCAGTTTTTTTGGAAGCATGTTCAATACTATTTTCTTTTTCATTTTCTAGAAGCTTTATTTTTTCTTCTAGTGCTTGTATTTTATTTTCATAAATTTCTTTAATCTGCTTAAACTCGTTTTTCAAATCTAAAACTTCTTGATTAATGTCAGCATTTAGGCTGTTTAATAAAAAAGTATAAAAAGTTATTACAAAAACACATATTTTCATAGCTACTCCCGGATTAGTAATTTAAAAAATAAATTAACCTAATTGCAATAATATTGCAACTATGAAAATAATATTGAAAATATATTTTATTTTTATTAATCTATTAATATGAAGAATTTTAATTTAAATAAAATTGTAAATTTTTTATTTGATAAAAAAATTGTATTAACTCCACCAAGAATATTGATAATAAAAATTCTTTCTAAACATTC
>JAYYAX010000006.1:0-7539 GCA_036042925.1 Pseudomonadota bacterium | reverse complement strand
TAATCCACTTTCATTTCCTATTTCAGACATATTTATGGCTAAAATTCCTGTACTATATTTTGTCAAAATATTATATGTACCACTAATACTAAGTCCTGATAAGTAAAGTTTTCTTTCTGATATATAAAAATTTAATACCTCGTTTGTACTTATTCTTGTGCAAATAAAACGTTCATTAGCTACAGCCTTTAGATAAGATAAATAAAATAAAGTAATAAAAATCAATGATTTAAAAACAATCATTATTTTTCACTCATGGCTCTGCTAAAGTTTCCTGTTATAGGTTCTAGTATATAATCTGCAATAGTTCTCGACCCTATTTCTATCATAGCCATAACCTGAGTTCCTGGATACATATAATACTTTTCTATTCCTCTTTCAAAATAATCTTGTTCTGTCTCTATTTTGACTTCATAATAAGGATCTTTTTTTTGTTCATCAGAATATATTGCATCTGGACTAATTCCTACAACCTTACCGTTTATATTATTATAAGAAGCATTATTTTTTCCAGCTAGTTTTACATTTACATTTTGGTTTTTTTTAACATAGCCAATTTGATCAACCGACAATTTAGCTTGAATAATCAATTTATCATTAATTGGGACTATATCAAATAGAGGTTCTCCAGCTTTTACAACACCCCCAATAGTATCTACAAATCTTTGTTTAATAATTCCATTTTCAGGTGACTTTACTATTGTTCTATTTAAACTGTCTTTAAGTGAGATCTTTCTTTCTTTCAATTCTTCATATTCAGAAATTTCCTCTAAAAGCATGGTTCTAACATCTGTAAAATAGGATTCTTTTATATTTTTTATTTGAGAATTTGCATTTTCAATTTTTGCTTTAATTTGATTTTTTTCTTTTAATAAATTTAAATGTGTTAACCTATTAGTGAGTTGTTCTTCTAATAGAGACTTGCTAATTTCTATTTGCTCTTCTAAAAGAGCAAGACTATCAGTCTCATTTTTAAGGATTTGTTTTTGCTCATATATAGATGCTCTATACCTTTTTGTTCTTACATCGTATAACTTTCTAGATTCTTCAACAAGATTTGGATAATCTGTTTTTATTTCTTCCTCATAGATAGGCTTTTTTAAGTCAGACTCTCCTCTCAATCTAGAAATATTAATCGACAGATTAATGAGTCTCTTTTCTAGTTCAGAATAATTTGAAAGGGTTTTAATAGGTTCTAATTCTATTAATCTGTCACCCTTATTGACTACATCTCCTGAATTGAAAAATATTTTTTTTACTATACCTCCTTCAAGATGCTGAATAGTTTTTACCTTTGATGATGGAATTACTGTTCCTTGGGTTTCTGCAATAATATCTAATTCTGCATTTTTAAAATAATAGCTCAATGATATAAATAAGACTAAAATTAAAAAAATTATAAAAAATATTATAAAGAGAGAACTATTCTCTCTTTTTATTATTCTTTCTAGCTCTAAAATATCTTCTTCTTTAAGCATTAGATTTCCTTTTTTTTCTTAAGCCTATTCTAGGAATAGGTTTTGTAGATAAATCAATAACAATATTTGCACTTTTTAAAATATTTGGATCATGTGATGCAATAATTACAGTTTTTTTAAGTTTAATAAAGTTATTCAAAATCTTGTACAAATCTATCACTCCTTTATTATCTAAAGACTCACTGGGTTCATCAAAAACTATAATTTTTCCATTATTAATTATCGCTCTTGCTAAACCTATTCTTTTTTTTATACCAACTGGTAAATCTTTACCATAGTTTTCTATTATTTCATTTAGTCCATTAGGTAGTGTATTTATATAATCATTTAGTCCAACTGAACTTATTGTCTTAAGAATTATTCTATCATTGGTTTGACTTAATTGTGTATCAGATAGATTTGATAAAATATTGTTTTTAATAGAAATATTGAATAACTCAACCTCTTGAGGAAGATAACTAATTTGTCTACGGAGCCATGAAATATCAAATTTATTAAGTTCAATATTATCAAATAAAACACTTCCTTTTAATGGGTTAACTAAACCTATTAAAGTTTTACAAAGAGAGCTTTTTCCTGCCGAATTATAGCCATTTATAACCGCGATACCACCTGGAGGAATTGTACAGTTTAGTCTTTGGAATAATACTTCCTTTTTATCAGGAAAACCAATTGACAAATCTCTCAATAAAATTGTACCTGAAATAATTTTAGGATTAATGCCATCAATATTTTCATTAATAACTTTGGTTTTATTCAAAAAATCTTTCTGTTTGTTCCCACTAAAAGAATAAGATAAAATGGAGAATCTATTGATAGGAGCAAACATTCTAGCATTTAGAATATTAACTCCCACCAAAGCACCAATAGACAGTGTTTGATTTACTACCTCTTGAGAGCCAAAAAAGATAATAAATATAGTAGCTAGTATTGGAAAAACAGAAAATATTGAATTAAAAAAACCATTATAGTTTTTGTATTTTATTTCAGCTTTTCTTTGTCTAGCATATGCCAATTCAAAACTTGGATATAAAATATTTTTACTATTGAATATTCTTATAGAAGCTGCAAGATCTTTAATTTGCTCATATGATTTATTTGTATTATTAAAAAACTTATTTCTTTCATAAGTTGCCTCAATCAACATTATTTTTTTTAATCTAATAAAAAATAAATAAAAAATAATAAATAAAAAAGAAATAACACCTAAGGTAATTGATAATAAAAATATAACAATTAAGAATATAAGCACAAAGAATATATCAATAATCGAGACCAGTTTTTCTCCTTCATCTAAATTGTGATTTAATTGGTTAGGCTTTAGTCTATCAAAAAAATTATTTTCATTCTTTGAATTTAAAATTCCAAGCTTTAAACTAAAAGCTTTTAAAACATCTTTGAGTACTTCATCTCTTTTTCCAACAACAGATAGTTTGTTTACTAAAAGTGCTCTAACAACACGTAATAAGAACTCCAATAAAAATGCTATTAAAACTCCAATCGTTAATACTATTAAAGTATTTTCTAGCTTATAGGTTAAGTACTTATTAAATACCTGAATTACATAAAGCGCACTAGCTAATGCAAGAATATTAATTAAGAATGACGCTATTATAATCCAAAAGCTTTGCCACTTATTTTTTTTTAAAAATTGATTTAATGTTAGCATTTTTATTAATGATTTATTATAACAAAAAAATAAATATAAATTAATCAATTTGGTTGAGAAGAAACTGAATTAATAGTATATTCAAAAATTATCCGCGGTAGCTCAGTGGTAGAGCAATCGGCTGTTAACCGATCGGTCGTAGGTTCGAATCCTACCCGCGGAGCCAATTCATTAAAAATCTTTAACTAAAGTTTGTCTAATCAATTTAAAGTACTATAATTACTTATATGAGATTTATGTTTTTAAAAATTTTATTGGTTATAACCATTATTAGTCATTTAAATGCTAATAACTTAGCACTACCTTGCGCTGGTTGTCACGGACCAAAGGGAGTTTCGCCAGGCGAAACAATCCCATCTATAAATAATTTAGACAAACAATATTTTATCAATGCTTTCAAAGAATATAAAACTGGTGAAAGAAAACATTATTTAATGCAAATCATTTCAAGAGGATACTCTGAAAAAGAAGTTGAATTATTAGCTAATTATTATGGTAAAAAAAACTAGTTTTCTTAATCGAAGAGACTTTTTGTTAGGAGTCTCACTGTCCACAGTGAGCATCTCTTCTGCTTTATCTAAAAATATTGCAGAGCGTTCACAAGTTATTATTTTAGGAGGAGGATGGGGTGGATTAAGTGCAGCAAAGACCTTAAGATCCTTAAATAAAGAATGCAAAATTACTTTAATCGAAAAGCAAAAATATTTTGTATCTTGTCCTATTTCAAATTGGGTAGTAGGACAAATTAAAGATATGGATGACATAAGCTTTAGCTATGAAAAATTCATTAAAAACAATGATATAGATATACTTTTTGATGAAGTTAAGTATATAGATGTAAATAGAAAGTTTATTAAGACGAATGACGAAAAACTTTCTTATGATAAATTAATTTTGTCCCCAGGTATACAACTTAATTATTCAAGCATAGACGGATTAGAAAATGTTGACAATAAATCTTTATTCACAGCTTGGAAAGCTGGAAAAGAAACTAAAAATTTAGCTGAAAATATTAAATCACTGCAAGACAATGATAATGTTGTAATTACTATACCTTTGAGTCCCTACAGATGCCCTCCTGGCCCCTATGAAAGAACCTCTTTAATAGCAGATTATATAAAAAGAAATAAAATTAAATCAAAAGTTATAGTTTTAGATGCTAATCAAAAAGTAGTATCAAAAGGAAAACTTTTTAAAGAGGCGTGGAAGAATAGATATGAAAATATTATATCCTATTATTCTGATAATCAAGTACGCTCAATAGATGTTAAAGAGAAAAAAATATTTACAGACTTTGAAGAATTTAATTTCAAAATTGCTAATATAATTCCAGATCAAAAAGCGCCAGAGCTTTTAGTTAAAGCAGGGCTTATTGATAAAGGAAGAAATTGGGCACCTGTAAATCCCTATGACTTTACATCTAAATTTTCAGCTGATATATTCATAATAGGAGATGCTACTGATACTTCTTCAGTTGGAAGTGTACCCAAATCAGGATATATAGCTTATTCGATGGGAAAAGTTGCAGGATATGCATGTCATTATCACTTGCTAGGTAAAACTCCTCCTCCTCCATCAATGATAAATACATGCTATAGTTTAGTAAGCCAAGATGAAGGAATATCAGTAAGTGCAGTATATAAATATGATAATGAAAAAAATAAAATAGTTTCTATTAAAAATGCTTCGGGCTTGTCTCCAAAAAGCTCAGAATTGATTGCTTTAAATGCTTGGGATTGGGCTAAGGCAATATGGTATGATATGCTTACTTAAATTCTAAATGGCTGTTCCATCATCATCATATGTTATATCAGAAGAAGAAAAGGTATATTCATCCAAATTATTAGTAACCTCACTGCCATAGTAAGAGTCATAAAAGGATTGTTGTACAGTAGCAATTTCTGTTGCATTGCTCAAATCTTGGTCTGCGTCAATATCATAATAAAGTTTTGAGGTATTTGTATCAAAGTGCCAGTAATCATTATCAATGCTTGTTAATTCTGTCACGCGATTATTATCTTGATCAAAAGCACTTATCTCATTTTGAAAAGAGCCACTATAGTCAAATGAGTTATTAGGAAAGAACTCTTGTCCTATAAGCTGTCCAAACACTAGAGTATGACCATCATTTCCTGAAAATGCTGCAGAGTTAAATTCAAATCTGTCAATAGAAGTTGTAAAATCTTCAATTTCTAGATCAGGATTAGATATATTTTTATCAAATGAGAAAGTATCTGAATAGCTATCGCTATAGGATGAGTAACTATCTCCTCCTCTCACAGAGAAATTAGAATTAATAGCATCAGTGATTACTATTTCGTCGGCTCCTTCACCCCCATAAATGTAAGAGTTATTGTTATTAATAACAGAAAGTGCCTCTAATTTTAGAGTATCATCTCCATAGCCTCCATACATATAAATATCAGATTCTAATGATGTATTATCTTTCAAACTCAGCTTTATACTGTCATTATCATATCCTCCATCTACATTAATGTTTGTGGTATATGTATAATTGCTATCGCTGTTATTCATAACGGTATTTTGGTCTAAATCTAATGTTATTCTATCATTACCATAACCAGCATAGATGCTGAAATATTCTGTAGCCTGGAAATTATTATCTATAAAAAAAGTATCGTTTCCGTTTTCGCCATAAATATATCCCAAGTCGTTAACGGGACCATCAATATAAAATGTATCATTTGCATCTCCTGTATAAACACTTTCGAAATTTTTAAAGTAAACACCTCCTACATCATTTATGTTACTGCTATTTCCCTGTTCCGTTAATAAACTAAAGTTAGTTGGCATAAGAGAGTTACTATAATTTGTTGAACTTATACCATAATTTTGAGATGTTCCAATCTCAGAATATAAAGCATCATAGTCATCATAGACATGACCATCATAAGATGTACTTACATAGGATCCACCATCAAAAAAACTTCCTGCTGAAGGTGTGCTATATAAATACAAATTGTCATAATCTTCACCTAAATTTACAAGCGCTGTGTTAGCATAATATGCTCCATCATAATATGGTTGATAATAATAGTAATTATCGTTTCCTTCCCTTCCAAATACCGCATGGTTTGTAAGTTGTACATTAGAATAAGGATTATTTCCTAATAGGGTTCCCGTATAGTTGTATTGAAAAATGGTTTCTGTGTAGTTATTATAAAAACTTTCATTACTAGCGCTCCCGCTTTGAACAAAACCAACTGGATTACTTGAATTAGACCCAAAATTATAAAAATCTTCTAACTTCATCGTATTAGTATCATTGTAATACGCTTCTTCTGTATTAAGATAAAGATCTTCGATTCCATTAATTCCATTAGATATTGCAGTTGTTATCACATTTTTAGATATGTAAGGAAAAGAAGTAGAAATATCAAAAGTTTCAAAATTTATAGTATTATTACCTAAGTCTTTTGTAACAAGAATATTATGTTTTTCTGGTATATTTTTAATAAAAAGTCTATCAGTGTTATTATCACCACTGTCAGATAATGTATCAACTCCTCCAACGTTTACTGAAAAATCGTAAAGAAATTCTGTTTCTCCAAGTCCTCCTTCAAGAGTGTCATTTCCTACTGTTGGATTAACTATATCACTAGAATAAGTAATACTTTCATCCGGTACTTCTTCTTCATAAACTTCTTCACTAGTATAGCTTTCAATTATTTCTTCTTCTTGCTCTGGTTCAACATAGGTATCAATTTCAGAAACATCTGTTGTTTCTGCATCTGTTACTGACTCTCCGAGCGGAGAAATAATTTCAGCTGAGCTAAATACCCCCTGACCTACAGTATCTAGAGATGAATTAAGTGCATTAATTGGGCTTAAATTTGAAACTGGACTAAGCGTAGAAGCTGAGGCTGCAGATAAAATAGTCCCAGTACCAAAACCTAATACTTGTGATCCAAGAGAAGATGCCGAGGAAATTACCGAGCCACCTAAACTTGATACCTGATTATTAAGTGAACCCGTAGGAGAAATTTGCGAGAAATTATTAGAAAATAGTTCCTGATCCGACGTTAATTGATTTTGATTAATAATAGGAGTTTCTTCTACTTGAGCAACCTCTATATTTTCTGGCTCTTCCTCTACTGTTTCATCCAAACTTTCAGCCTCTTCTCCTACGTCTTCTGTTAAAACAGCATCAGCTTGATCTTGTCCAATGGCATCAATAGTTTCAATTTGCTCTGTGACCTGTCCTGTATCAAGGTTTTGAGATAGTTCAAATTCATTGTTGGACTGAACTGACTCATTTTGTGCCAAAAATTGATCTTGTGGGACTTCTTGGTCAAAACTATCTTGAGAAACTAATTCTTGTTCTGTAATTACCTGTTCTTCCTCTATTATTTCTTGAGTTTCTTCAGTCGT
>JAYYAX010000005.1:0-14211 GCA_036042925.1 Pseudomonadota bacterium | reverse complement strand
ATAGTATTATAATTATATGTCGTATACCAAATATACTACAAGAATAATAATATTTCTCCCTTTAATATTAATCGTAATTTTTATAAATTTTCCATATCTAGAAACTATATTTCTTTACAATAAATATTTGAATTCTGCAATTTTATCTATATTTTTTCTTGGCGTTTTTTTATCAATAAAAAATATTTCAGATTTAAAAAAAGAACAAATTTGGCTGAGTAATTATTTGTCTCAAAAAGTTACCTCTATTAATTATTTACCCACCCTGCTAAAAGATATTAAAGAAGAGATAGAAGAAAGTTCTGATTATGAGATAGAAGAAAAAAAGTCTGATATTATTTTTGAAAGATTAGTAGCCAGAATAGATTTTGATAAAGAAGTTAATAGATACCTTATTGTAGTGCTAGTTTTTTTAGGTTTATTAGGAACTTTTTGGGGGCTTTTAGTAACCATAGACGCAGTAGGTAAAACTATTGGAGAATTGAGTATAGAAGATGAGAATATTCTTCTTACATTTTTAAGTCTTAAAGAAGCCTTGAAAGCTCCCCTATCAGGAATGGGTACTGCCTTTGCTACTTCTCTTTTTGGGCTAGCTGCGTCATTGAGTTTAGGTTTCATTGACTTACAATATTCTAAGGTACAAAATGATTTTTTAATCTTTGTAGAAAAATCACTGTTCAATCTAAGCAAAAAAAAGAAACATAATTTTGACGAGAAATCAGAGGCAAACCCGGAATATATTTTAGTACTTCTTTCACAGACAGTAGAGGGTATAAGTAAATTACAAGATTATTTGGAGAGAAGTGAAAACTCTAGAAAAAATGTGGAAGAATTGATAGAAAATACCGCTAGCACAATTACAAAGATTAATGATGAAATTAACATTAGGAATAATCAATTCCAAAAAGGAGAATTGATAAGTATTGAGCATTTACGAAATATTGATAATAATATAGAAGTTTTTAAGAATAAACTAAAAGATGATAATATTCCTCAGTTACAAGATTTATCCTCACAAATAAAAATATTAGCTAAAACTATCTCTTTAGTAAAAAAGAAATGAAAAGAAAGCTATTATCTCCATTAAATATATGGCCTGGCTTTGTAGATGCTATTGCCACTATTTTATTAGTTTTTGTATTTCTATTAGCAATTTTTATGATAGCTCAAACTTTTTTAACTCAGTCAATTTCTGGAAAAAATGAGGCTTTACAAAGTCTGAGAACGCAATTAAAAAAACTAGATAGTGACTTGGAAATAAATATAGGAAAAAATAAAAAACTTTCAGAATTAATTTTTACTTTAAATCAGCAGATTGAACTACTAAATCTGGAGAAGAAAAACCTTGAAACAGATATTGAAGAAAAAAATAGAATAAATAAAAAATATAAATTGAATACAAATCAATTAGAAAAAAAGGTTGCTCTTTTATTTGAGGAATTAGGAATAGAAAGATTAAATCTAGATGCAGAAAAAGAAGAAAAAGAAAAGCTAGTTACGACTGTTTCAGGTTTAAATTCTACAATTTTGAAGCTTAATAAAAAATTGTCAGAGCTTGAAGAAACTTTACAAATATCTTCTAAGGAGGTGGAAAATAAAAATATTGCTATTAAAGACCTGAAGGTAAAACTTAACATTGCGCTTAAAGAAAAAATAGGTGAGTTATCAGAATATAGATCTGAATTTTTTGGAAAATTAAAAGAAATTTTGAAAGATCAAAAAAAAATTAATATTGTAGGAGACAGATTTGTCCTTCAATCAGAAATTCTTTTTAAATCAGGGTCTGCAAATATTGGAGTTGAGGGTGAAAAGAAGCTTTCTGAAATAACTTATTTACTTAAAACTATTACTAAAAAAATCCCAAGTAAAATAGAGTGGATTATTCAAATAGAAGGTCATACAGATAATGTTCCTATATCAAATGCTGAATTTCCTTCGAATTGGGAGTTATCTGTTGCTAGAGCTATCGCTGTTTCAAAAATTATGATAAAAAATGGGATAGAGCCTAAAAGAATAAATGTGGCAGGATATGGAGAGTTCAGGCCTTTAGTAGAGAATGTAAATAATGAAAGTAGAAACAAAAACAGACGAATAGAATTGAAACTCACGCAACCTTAAAAATGTAAAGTTATATGAATAAAAAAAATAAAATAAGTTTCGAAGATGCTTTGAAGGATCTAGAAGAAATAGTAGAAAATTTAAATAATGATGATTTAAATCTTGAGGAAGCAATATCAGCTTATGAAAAGGGAATGGAATTAAAAAAGATTTGCGAAACAAGACTAAAAGAAGCAAAACTTAGAATAGAAAATTTAAAAGATAATAAGATAGAAACTGATTAAACAATATTGTAGGCGTTTCTATATGGAAAAAAAAAAATATAACAGAATAAAACTTAAACTTGATAAACAGAAAAAGTATATTGAAAAAGAGCTGAAGAAAGTTCTTTCTAAAATTAGTGCACCTAAAACCTTAAAGGAAGTAATGTTATACTCTGTTTTTAATGGCGGAAAAAGAATTCGACCTTTTATTATTGCTGAAGTTTCTTCAATATTTTCAGTTAACCGTTCTACATATAAATATCCTGCTTTAGCAATAGAAATGGCTCACAGCTTTTCACTAATTTACGACGATTTACCCTGTATGGATGATGATGATCTAAGAAGAGGTAAACCTTCAGTACATGTAAAATTTAATGAAGCGAATGCATTGCTTGGAGGAGCTTCACTATTAATATATGCTTATAATATCCTTACTAACAGAAAATTTTTAATTGAAGAAAAAAAAAAACTAATACTTTTAGAAAATTTTTCTAATGCTATTGGACATAACGGTATGCTTGCTGGACAATTTTTAGACCTAGAGGCAGAAAATCCACAGCTTAAACTTTCTTTAAAAAAAATTTGCGAAATTCAAACTAAAAAAACTGGATTACTTATAGCATTTTGTTGCTATGCAGGAGGAGTGCTTGGTAATGCTTCAAAAAAAGAATTATTAATATTACAAGATTTTGGGATGATTTTAGGTAAAATATTTCAGATTACAGATGATATTTTAGATCATGAGGGAAGTCAAAAAAAATTAGGAAAAAGGGTAAATAAAGATAAAGATTTAAATAAAGCTACTATAATTAGAGAAAAAGGTATAAATTATGCTAAAAATGAGATCATAAAATATTCAATTATTGCAAAAAATAAACTTTCTAAATTAAAAAAAAATACAGAAGATTTATCACATTTGATTGACTACATATGCGCTAGAAGTAGCTAATGAAGGAAAAGGTTCGTCTTGATAAATTATTAGTATTAAAAAATCATGTAGAGAATGTGAGTAAAGCAAAAGCTTTAATTATGTCAGGCAAGGTTATAGTAAACGAAGTAAAAATAGAAAAACCAGGTACTAAATTTACTACTAGTATAAATATTAGAATTAAAAAAAAACCCTATAATTGGGTTTCTAGAGGTGGAGTAAAATTAGACTATGCTATTAAAAAATTAAGTTTAAAATTAGAAAATAAGATATGCGCAGATATTGGTTCTTCAACAGGAGGATTTACCGATGTTCTGTTAAGTAGAAACGTGGCGCATGTTTACAGTATAGATGTAGGTAAAGGCTTACTGGATTGGAAAATATTGCAAAATAGAAAGGTAACTATGCTAGATAAAACTAATAGTAGGAAAATAATTTTAGAAGATATCAATCCAGAAATCAGTTTTGTGACTTGCGATTTGTCATTTATCAGTTTAACAAAGGGACTAGAAAAAATAGTTGAAACGAAGAATAAAAATGTCTCTATATTGGCTCTAATAAAACCACAATTTGAATTAACTAAAGAAATGATAGGAAAAAAAGGAATTGTTACAAATAGTGATTATAGAAAAACTGCGATAATAAAAGTAAGTAATTGGTTTCATGAAAAAGGATGGATAAGAAAGAATTTGATTGAAAGTCCTATCAAGGGAACAAAAGGAAATAAAGAATACTTTATTTATTGTGAAAAGTAGTACTCTTGATTTGGCTGCATATTCGTTCCAGAAGCTAATCTATTAGTCATATTAAAAAATGAGCAGACCTCTATAATTTCTAATATGTGATTTTCAGAAAAATTTTCTTTTCTCAGATTATTTCTGTCTGCCTCATCTATCAAGTAACTTGATTTGGTAAGTTTGCTTACAAAGTCTAACATAGCTAAGTTTTTTTTACTTAGATCTGCCGCTTTATAGTTAATGAGAATTTTCTTCACGAGTAATTTATCATTTACTAACTTACCCAAATTAAACGAGTGAGAAACACAGCAGTACAGGCATCTATTAATGGATGAAACTACAACAGCAATCATTTCCTTTTCTATTTTACTTAAAAAATTTTCATCCTGCATTAATCGATTGTAGAAAATATTGAAAGCATTAAATTTTTTTTTGTCTATAGTATTTATTTTTAAAATATTTGGAACAAGTCCAAGCTTTTCTTCACATATGTCTAAATAATCTTTTATTTCCTTATTAATTTTACTTAAATTGATAGGTATTTTTAAAGACCATAATTTTTCATTTTTTCTTTTTGCCATAATCAAATTTTATTTTTTTTATTATTATAAGCATAATTTCTTAATAGGTGGTCTGCAAGAACTAATGAGACCATAGCTTCTGCTACCGGTACGCATCTAATACCTACACAAGGGTCATGTCTTCCTTTAGTTCTGATTTTAGTATTTTTATAATTAGTTGTAACAGTTTTTTGATATTTTAATATTGATGAAGTAGGCTTAACAGCTATTCTACAAATTAAATCCTGACCTGAGGAAATACCACCTAAAACACCTCCTGCATTATTACTTAAAAATTTTACTTTTTCATCTTTATCGATGCTCATTTCATCTGAGTTTTCTTCTCCTGTCATTTTAACAACATCAAACCCTGCTCCTATTTCAACGCCTTTTACAGCATTTATTCCCATAAGAGCTGAGGCAAGTTCAGCGTCTAATTTACCATAAATGGGTTCGCCCAGCCCTGTTGGCATACCAGTTACTCTTACCTCTACTAATGCGCCACAGGAATTACCAGATTTTCTAATATCATTCAAATATTTCTTCCAATCTTCAACAACTTTTGGGTCAGGACAAAAAAAGTCATTACTAGAAATAAAGTTATTATTCCATCTCTTTTTGTTAATTTTTTTTTTACCAATTTGAATAACAGCGCCTACTATATTTATTGATGGTCCAAGAATTAGCCTTGCAATTGCTCCGGCAGCCACTCTCATAGCAGTTTCCCTAGCACTAGATCTACCTCCACCCCTGTAGTCTCTTAAGCCATATTTAAGATAATATGTGTAATCTGCATGCGCTGGTCTAAATTTATCTTTAATTTCATCATAATCTTTAGTTCTTGTATCTTTGTTTTTAATTACTAATCCTATAGGAGTCCCTGTAGATTTTCCTTCGAACAACCCAGATACTATTTTAATTTTATCTTTTTCTTTTCTTTGAGTTACAAATTTAGAATTACCAGGTCTTCTTTTATCTAAAAACTTTTGAATAAAGGACTCTGTAATTTTTATATTTGGAGGAACCCCATCTAAAACCGCCCCAATTTCTTTACCGTGGCTTTCTCCCCAAGTAGTTAGGGTTAATATTTTTCCAAAAGAATTTCTTGTCATTTAAACTTTGCTTATATCTGGAGCATTCACGTTTTTCATACCAATTATATTATAACCAGCATCTACATGAAGAATTTCACCAGTTGTTCCGCTACTTAAATCAGATAATAGGTAAACTCCGGCGCCACCGACATCTTTCAAAGTAATATTTCTTTCTAAAGGCGAGTTATATTCATTCCACTTTAAAATATACCTAAAGTCAGATATACCAGATGCAGCTAGTGTTCTAACTGGACCTGCAGATATGGCATTTACTCTTATATTTCTTTTTCCTAAATCTGCTGCTAAATACTTTACACTAGTTTCCAGTGCTGCCTTAGCTATACCCATTACATTGTAGTGAGGTATAACCTTTTCAGCCCCAAAATATGATAAAGTTAGTAGGCTAGCATTTTCATTTAAAATTGGTAAAGCACTTTTTATTAGTGAAGTAAAAGAATAGCATGATATTTCCATTGTTTTTAGAAAATTCTCTTTAGAAGTATCAACATAATCGCCATTTAACTCTTCCTTATCTGAAAAAGCTACTGCATGAACAAGGAAGTCTAATTTTCCAAATTCCTTAGATAGGTTTTTAAAAAACTCTGGAGCCTTTTCATAGTCTTGTACATCATACTGGTAGGTATAATTAGAATTTACTCTTTTAGCAAGAGGAATGATTCTTTTCTCCAAGGCTTGGTTTTGATATGTAAATGCCAAGGATCCTCCGCTGTTAGAAATGCTTTCAGCTATGCCCCATGCTAAAGATCTTTCATTTGCAACTCCAACAACTAAGCCCTTTTTATTATATAGTAAATTATTACTCATAAAGATTTAGGTTTTATTTCGACTATACATTTTTTTTGTCAATTTTTGCAATACAAAATTCTTTTTATTTTTATAATGCTTAAATGATAAAAATAATATTTTTTGATGTTTTTGGAACTTTAGTTGATTGGAGAAAATCATTAATGGGTCAAATAAAAGAAGATAACATTTTAAATGGTGACGACTTATTTGTGGAAAAGTTTGTAATAAATTGGCGATTAGAGTATCAACCCATTTTAGATAAAGTGAATAACAAACAAATTCCTTGGATGACATTAGATAAGCTACATTTGCTATCTCTAAATAATACTTTAAAAAAAATGAAGGTTGATTACGTTAGCGAAAGTAATAAGAAGAAGATGATATTCTATTGGCATAAACTTAATCCTTGGGAAGATGCAAAAGAAGCAATAATTTCACTTAATAAAAAATTTCTTACTAGCAGTCTTTCAAATGGAAATATATATTTGCAAAAAAATTTAATAAAATATGCAGGTCTTGAATTAAATTTTTTAGTTTCAGCTGAAAGCGTTAAACTTTATAAGCCAAATATTAATGTTTATTTAAGTGCTGCAGAAAGCATAGGATTTCATCCAAATAACTGCGCTTTAGTCGCTTCTCACAGAAACGATTTAAAAGCTGCCTCAAAGGCTGGCTTTTTTACTACCTTTATAAAAAGAAGTACTGAATATGGAAAATTTTCTTATAAATTTCCTAAAACAAATTTTATTCCAAATCTTAGTGTGGGGAAACTAACTGAAATAAAAAAAAAATTAATAACTTGAGATACTTTTGCAATTAAGAGTACAGAAGACTTAATGTTTCTGCAAATAGCGCTGGTTTCTTAAGCTTCATAATTTCTATTTCTACTTCACTACGTAGAAGAATTCCTCCTTTATAATCCTTTGCATCTTTAACTAATATTTTTGCCCTAATTTTACTATTACAAATAACAGGTGAGATAAATCTTATTTTTTCAGCACCATAGTTTAAAATTAACCGAAGATTTTTACATTCCCAAATTTCATCGACAAACTTTGGAATTAAAGATAAGGAATAGTATCCATGAGCTATAGTAGCTTTAAAAGGGCTTTCATTTTTTGCCTTACTTTCATTTACGTGTATCCACTGGAAATCATCTGTAGCTGAAGCAAATCGTTTAATATCTTTTTGAGTAACTAATTTCCATGAACTTTCACCAAGCTTTTTTCCTATAAGATTCTTAAACTCTTTTGGTGTTTCTATGATTTTTTTCACATTATAAGACTAACATTTTAAAAAAATAATGCTATTTTATAAATATGTCAGATAAAAATAGTTTAGTTTATAGAGTAACAAGAGAAGGAGCAACAGAACCACCCTTTTCAGGAGAATATAACAACTTAAAAAAATCTGGTAATTATTTATGTGTAAATTGTAACTCTTTGCTATTCTCCTCCAAGAAAAAATTTGACTCTGGATCTGGCTGGCCTTCTTTTTATGGTCTAGAAGAAGGGAATTCTGTAAAAGAGGTTAATGATTACAGCCATGGAATGACTCGAGTAGAAGTAAAATGCAGTAAGTGTGACTCTCACTTGGGCCATGTTTTTCCTGATGGTCCGAAACCTACAGGTCTTAGGTATTGTATAAATTCAGTAGCACTAAAATTTCAAGAAATTACTTAGCTTTAATTCCATCTAAATACTCTGTATTTATAAGCCATTTTAACCATCTCTTTTCTATTTCAGGTCCTGCTTCATAATCACAAATACAGCTTTCGAATATAGTTGATAACAAAGCATTATATTGCGTAATTTGATTTTTATATTGGCTATGAACTTTAGAATTATAAAAAATAAATGTGTTTGTAAATGTCTGATCCCAGAAAGTTTTATTATTTTTGATTTTTATAACATTATCAGTGTTATGATTAATTAAATCTAGCATTAAGCATTTTTCATAATTTAACGTCTTATCAATTAGAAAGGCTTTCAATGTTTCCGAATAGCCTATCAATCTACTTAGCCTTTGAGCAGTTCCAAAAAAAGGCATTATTCCTAAATTATCCTGATGTAAATAAAACATTACGTCATTACTAGCTTTTATAAAATTACAAGCTAAGGCAATTTCCAAAGCAGGACCTTTTGCAATACCTTTTATTTCAGATGTAAATATAATTTTACTTTCTTGTATTATCTTGGATATTTCTTGAAATAAGTAAAGAACCTTATCAATTTTTTCAAAATTTTTATTTTTTAATAACAAGTTTAGAAGTAATTTACTATTAAAATTACCTGTAATTTTTATATTTTTATTATTATGCTTGCTTTGTATTTTTTTTAAAATGTTCAATAAGTAGTTTAGGGAAGAAATATCAAATTCTTCACCACTAATTTTTATCGTAGAATCTATTTCAATAAGCTCAAATTTTACAAGCGACACTTTAAAGTCTTTCGATGATAGTAGCTGTTCCCATTCCTGCTCCCACACAGAGTGTTATAAGCCCAGTAGAGAGATTTCTTCTTTCTAACTCATCTAAAAGTGTTCCTAGTAACATTGCTCCTGTTGCTCCTAATGGATGACCCATCGCTATAGCCCCTCCATTAACATTCACTATATCGTCACGAATATTCATAGCATCTATATATCTCAAAACTACTGCTGCAAAAGCTTCATTTACCTCAAACAGATCAATATCATTTACATTCATTTTTGCTCTTTTGAGAACTTTCCTAGATGCATATTCAGGACCTGTAAGCATAATTGTTGGTTCTGTTCCTACTGAAGAGAAAGCTTTAATTTTAGCTCTCGGTTTTAATTCTAATTTTTTTCCAATTTCTTTATTTCCTATTAATACGGCAGCAGCACCATCTACAATCCCTGATGAATTTCCTGCATGATGAACATGATTTATTTTTTTATTCTTTGGATATTTCATGAGTGCTATATTATTGAAGCCTACATCTTTACCTATATCTTCAAAAGAGGGTTTTAATGATCCAAGTGTTTGCATAGTAGTGTCTTTTCTTATTAATTCGTCATTATCTAGCAATAAATCTCCATTCATGTCATAAATGTTTATAATACTTTTTTCAAAATATTTTTCTTGCCAAGCTTTATAGGACTTTTTTTGTGATGTTACTGCAAATAGGTCAACATCGTCTCTGCTATAATTATATTCAGTAGCTAGTAAATCAGCTGATATTCCTTGAGGAACAAAATAGGTTTTTATTGCTATTGAGGGATCTGTCATCCAGGAACCTCCTGCACTTCCCATAGGAACTCTTGACATCGACTCAACTCCTCCACCAATAGTTAAATCAGATTGACCGCTTATAATTTGTGCTGCAGCAATATTACACGCCTCTAAACCAGATGCGCAGAATCTATCAACTTGAGTTCCTGGGACTGATTGATTATAGTCTGCATCTAAAACCGCAATACGAGCAATATCTGATCCTTGCTCAAATACAGGATGAACACATCCCAAAATTACGTCATCAACTAGTCCTGTATCTAAATTATTTCTTTCCTTTATTCTCTTTAGTGTATTAGAAGCTAGCTTTACTGGCGATAATTGATGTAAGGAGCCAGTTTTTTTTCCTATTCCTCTTGGTGTTCTGATTGCATCGTATATATAAGCATCTGTCATAGTATTCCTACAAATTTCTACTAATAATATCTTTCATAATTTCATTTGTTCCACCATAGATTCTTTGTACTCTTGCATCTAAAAAAGCTTTTGCAATAGGGTATTCTTGCATATATCCGTATCCACCAAATAGTTGAAGACACTCGTCCATTACTTTAAATTGTAATTCTGTACACCATAATTTGGCAATTGCTCCATCTTCTGCTGAAAATTTATTTTTGATATGGCTTTCTATGCATTTATCGATAAAAGTTCTAGCTACTTTTATTTCTGTTTTAAGTCTAGCAAGAGTGAACTTAGTATTTTGGAAATCTATAATTTTTTTATTGAAAGCACTTCGCTCTTTTGTATAAGTTATAGTCCAATCAAGAGCCGACTCAGCTGCCGAAACAGCAGTAACTGCTATAGAAAGTCTTTCTTGTGGCAACTCATCCATAAGTTGTGAGAAACCTTGTCCAGAATTGCCGAGAATATTATCTAGGGGAAGCACTATATTTTCAAAGAAAAGTTCTGAGGTATCTTGTGCTTTCATTCCTATTTTCTTTAAATTTTTTCCTCTCCTAAAACCTTTTCTGGTATCTTCACATAAAATTATAGAAATACCTTTTGCTTTTTTAGTAATATCGGTCTTTGCAATAACCAATATTAGATTTGCATTTTGCCCGTTTGTTATAAAGGTTTTAGATCCATTTAATATAATTTTATCCTCCTTTATATTTGCTCTTGTATTTATATTCTGTAGATCTGATCCTGTGTTAGGTTCTGTCATAGCTATTGCAGTTATTAACTCTCCTTTAACCATTTTAGTAAGGTAAAGTTCTTTTTGTTTCTCTGTGCTATAATTTATTAGATAAGGAGTAACAATATCAGAGTGTACAGCAAATCCAGGCCCAGTAGCTCCAACTTTTGCCAACTCTTCCGTAACTATAACATTAAATCTGAAGTCACCACCAACGCCTCCATATTTTTTTGGTACGTTAGGACATAGTATACCAATTTCACCTGCTTTTAACCAAAGATCTTTAGGTACAAATCCCTCTTTTTCCCAATTATGATGGTAAGGATGTATCTCTTTTTTAACGAATTTAGAAACAGTTTCCCTAAAAACTATTTGCTCATCAGTAAAAATATTTCTTTCTAACATTTTAATATTAATAAATGAAATATAATTTTATAAATATAATCATTATTTTACAAACTCTTTATAAAGCTTTCTCATGCCAATGATCCACTTATCCGTATCCGCTGCTTTAATTTTAATATATTTCTTTACTATATCATGAGGAGTAATTAGAAATTTTCCTAAATGCATTTGATCCAAGGTATAAGCGGCAACATGCTCAGGTTCTAGCATTCCATTTATGCCTGCAACTCCTCCACCTTTTATATTTTTAGTCATTGCTGTATTTACTCCCTGAGGACAAAGTAAGCTTACACCAATTCCAAGGTCTCCATACGTTATTGAAAGCCATTCTGCAAAGCCAACAGTTGCGTGTTTGGTCGTTGAGTAGCTAGCAGAGCCAACTTGTGAGAGTAAACCAGCTGCCGATGCCGTAATTAAAAACCAACCCCTTTTTTTTTTTAACATTTTGGAAATACAATTTCTTACGGCATTAGTATGTTGCAAAACATTAGTTTTCCAAATACTATTCCAATATTCTTCTGAAGCAAATCCATCATCATTTTTAGCTACTCCTGCATTACAACAGACTAAATCGATACAATTATTTTTTTTAAAAATATCATCAAAAATTTTTTTCATTTGTTTGCTATTTCCTACATCACACTCATAAAAGTCAATTGAATCTTGATTAGAATGTAAAATATCAATATTAATTATTTTTCTTGCTTTTCTTTTTTTTAATTCATTAATAATAGATTTTCCAATCCCACTTGATCCTCCTGTAACTACACAGGTTGAGTTTAAAGGATCAAATCCATCTTTATTAGCATATGTTTCCAAATTATTCATAGATTTTTTCTTATTTAGTTATTTAGAATATAGTATATTAAATAAAATGTTAATAAATAATAGAAGCTATAAAACAATTTGGTATAATAAAAAATTACAAGCTGTTCAAATAATAGACCAAACAAAACTGCCTTTTGATTTAGATATACTTACACTCAAATCACTTAATGATGTAGTGCAGGCAATAAAAAAAATGAAAGTTAGAGGTGCTCCTTTGATAGGAGCCACTGCAGCTTTTGGAATTTATCTTGCTTATAGGGAGCTGAGGAATAAAGAGCATATAGAAGAAGCTGCCCAAAAAATAAAAAATACGCGTCCAACCGCAGTAAACCTTTTTTGGGCTGTTGATAAAATGATGAACAAAATTGACAAGAGCAAAAATAAAAATGAAAATGAAAATATTTTATTAAACGAAGCAGAAAAAATTTGCGAGGAAGATATTGATGCTTGCAAACAAATAGGAAAAAATGGCTATGAATTAATAAAAAAGGTTTCAGATGGTAAAAAAGATACTGTTAATATATTAACTCATTGCAATGCAGGCTGGTTAGCAACAATAGATTGGGGTACTGCAACAGCACCAATTTATTTAGCAAAAAGAAAAAACATTGATATTCATGTCTGGGTAGATGAAACAAGACCAAGAAACCAAGGAGCTTCTTTAACGAGTTATGAATTAAATAATGAAGGTATTAAGAATACTATTATTGTTGATAATGCTGCTGGACTATTAATGCAAAGAAAACAGATAGATTTATGTATAGTAGGAGCTGATAGAGTAACTACAGCTGGTCATGTAGCCAATAAAGTGGGAACTTTTTTAAAAGCAGTAATTGCTAAAGAATTTAATATACCATTTTATGTTGCTATCCCCTTTAATACAATAGATTGGAATGCAGTAAATTATGAAAGTATTAAAATTGAAGAAAGAGACGGAGATGAATTAAGAAAAGTAAAAGGTATTGATGATAAAGGAAATATTAAGACTGTGCTTATTTATCCAAATGATAGTATTGTTTATAATCCTTCTTTTGATATAACGCCGAATAAATTTATTAATGCTTTCATAACTAATAAAGGAATAATAAAACCAGATAAAAGGGACATTTTAAAAATGAAAAATGATTAAGAAAAAAAAAGATATAGTAAAATATTCAAAGCTATTTATAACCAAAGGTTTTTCACCAATAAGATCTGGAAATATTTCTGTAAGGCATAAAACAGATAAATTAAATGGTTTTTTTATTTCTCCTTCAGGAAAAAAAAATGATGAACTTAAGGAAGATGATATAGTTTTTGTTGCAATGAATGGAGAAGCGGAAGGTAATAAAAAACCATCATCTGAATGGAAATTTCATTTGGATCTATATAAGCATACTAAATGCAATTCTATAGTTCATTCTCATTCAAAGTTTGCAGTAATATGCTCTTGCCTCTTTACTAAAATTCCTTCATTTCATTACATGATTGCTCTAACAGGAAGTAAGGCTATAAAAGTTTCTAAATATTCGACCTTTGGAACTCAAAAGCTATCTAATAATATTATTAAAGCTATCGGCAAATCAAAAAGCTGTTTAATATCAAATCATGGACAGGTCAGTATAGGTAATACATTGGAAAGTACATTTGAGCTGGCTGAAGAGGTAGAGTTACTATGTGAGTACTATTATTATTGTAGATTGTATAAAATTCCTAAAAATATTAGTAAAAAAGATATGGATAAAGTTTTAATTAAGATTGACAAATATAAGAGGATTTAACCCTGGTGCTCCAAGGCAGAATTGAACTGCCATTTCGCCCTTACCAAGGGCGTGTAATAACCATTATACGATTGGAGCTTTATATATATTATATCAAATACAGCTTTTAATAAATAGTATATGAATAATATGCAAATTATAATTGGATAATATTTTCTAGCGTATTATAAGGAATAATAATTTTTTATTAATTTCATGATATCCACTTTTAAATCATTAATTTAAAGTTAAAATTTTTTTCATCCTAAATATTAAATATATTATTTCTAAATTAATAAATACTATTATATTTAAAAATAATAAAAAATTGATGAACCAAAAAAAAATAATTTACGTAAAGCTATGTATAAACAGGAGATACAATGAAAAGAATAATACTTAGT
>JAYYAX010000004.1:0-13034 GCA_036042925.1 Pseudomonadota bacterium | reverse complement strand
TTGTATCTTCTCTGGAATAAAAATATTGGAAAGTTCCCACTCTTATATGGGATCTGGCAACCCTGCATAAAACAGCACCTGGATATGTTTCTTCTCTGTATACATTATCTCCAGTTAAAATAGCCGATAAACTTCTAGTAGAAGGAATATTTATATTATTCATATACTCACTTACAAGATACTCTCTAATAACTGGCCCCAACCACGCCTTGCCATCTCCTCCTCTTGAATATGGAGTTCTGCCAGAACCCTTTAGCTGAATATCATATCTTACATTATTTTTTGCTAGTACCTCACCTAAGAGTAGCGCTCTTCCATCTCCCAACTGAGGCACCCAATTTCCAAATTGATGTCCTGCATAAACCATAGCCAAAGGGTCCGAGTTTTTTAATACTAAATTTCCCGACAAAAAGTTGATTCCCTCAGAAGATTCTAAATTTTTAGAATCTAATTTTAGTTCATCGCATAGCTTTTTATTTAGAATAATTAAACTAGGTTTTTTAGTCTTTTCTGGAGCAATCTTAGAGTAAAACTTATTTGGTAGATTACTAAAAGAGTTATCAAAATTTATTTTTATAGCCATACTATCTCTTCTTATCTTGAATAAAATATAATAAAATAATAGCAGGAATAGAAAATAAAGCAGTTATTATAAAAAAACCAACCCATGATGAATTTTGAATTAGACTAATACCAAAGAAATCAAAGTATTTTTCCCAACTTAAATTATCAATAATCCAGCCCGCAGGAGAAGCAAGCCATGTTCTAGAAAATGACATAAATGAGGATAGCAATGCATATTGAAAAGCAGAAAATTGTATATTGCAAAGACTAGACAAATACGCAATAAATGCTGCTGTACCCATGCCTCCAGATAAATTTTCAATGCTTATGGTAAATATTAAGGTCTTAATGTTATACCCTTCTACTGCCAAAAATATAAAGACTAAATTTGAAAACAATTGTAAAAATGCAGTTATCCATAATGAAATAAAAATTCCATATTTTGTTATAAGATAGCCTCCAACAAATAGTCCCGCTAATGTAGCCACTAAGCCGTAAGCTTTAGATATAGCTGCTATCTCTGACTTAGAAAATCCAATCTCTAACATAAATGGCTGTGATAATACACCTAACAATGCATCGCCCCACTTAAAGCAAGCTATAAATATTAGTATAAAAATCCAATTCTTTCTTTTTATAAAATCATAAAATGGTTTAAAAATTCTCTCTTTTAAAATCAATCTATAATTATTAAAATTGCTCTCGTAATTTTTTTTATTAGTATTGATATTTACCATTATTACTATCGCGATCCCTATGGGATAAATTAAAGCTAATATAATAAAAGATAATTCCCATGAATAAATATCAGCTATAATTAGAGCTCCGGCGCCTGCTATTAATAATGCTATTCTATATCCTGTTACATACAGTGCTGCTCCAAGACCTAGCTCATTTTCTTCATTAATTTCAATTCTCCAAGCATCTATTGCTATATCCTGAGATGCTGAAAAAATTGCTAATGTAATAGCAAAAACAGCCATTGTAAAAGTTTGAGTTGCAGGATCAATTTTAGCCATAGTGAAAATATTTATACATATTAATACTTGAAATAAAATTATCCATGACTTCCTTCTACCTAGCTTTTTTAGAATTGAAATCTTAATATTGGTATCAAGTAAAGATGCCCACAAAAACTTTAAGGAATAAGGAATACCTACTAAAGCAAATAAACCTATAGTAGTTTTATTTATACCTACATCGGCTAACCAAGTTCCTAATGTTGCTGACGTTAATAATAAAGGTAACCCTGAAAAAAATCCTAGAGGAAAAAAAATTATAAGATTTTTTTTAAAGCAAAGTTTTAAGGTATCTATCAATGTTTTGTTTTTTTATATTTTTAAAATATCATTAATATTAATATTAGGTCTTGCTCCTATTATTTTTATAGTTTCAGCAGCACAATAATTTCCTAATTTAGAGCATTTATCTAAGGAATAATTATTTATATAACCATATAGAAATCCTGCAGCAAAATTATCACCTGCACCAGTTGTATCAACTACATTTACATCGAATGCTTTACTATTAAATAACTCATCACCTTTACATAGCGTAGAACCTTTGCTGCCTCGTGTGCAAATACTAATAGAGCCTTTTTTAGATGCTTTGACTAAAGCTTCTTCAATTTTGCAATTTAACAAGGACCCAATTTCCTCTTCGTTACCAAATAATATATTTATTTCTTTTTCTATAAGTTTTAAAAAATCCTCCTTGTGTCTTTCGACACAAAAAGGATCTGATAAGCTTAAAGCAACCTCATATCCATAGTGTTTTTTTTTATCTACTATTGTATTGAAAAGATTTTTTGCTTCTGGTAGATCAAACAAGTATCCTTCTAAATAAACAATTTTTGTATTCTTCAATAATTTTAAATCAACATCTTCTAAGCTTAAACTAGTTGATGCTCCAAGGTATGTAGCCATTGTTCTTTGACCATCTGGAGTTATCATTACTAGGCAACAAGAAGATGGATCACTTATTTCAGTCTCACTGTTGGGAAGCATTATTTCTTCTGCTGTCATACTTTTACTAAACATTTTTCCCAATGAGTCATTTTTTCTTTTACCTATAAATGCACATTGATTTCCAAGTGATGCCACAAGAGATATAGTATTAGCTACAGACCCTCCTGCAGAAATTTTATTTTTTTTAAATTTTTTGATTAATTGATCCAAATCTTCAGCATCTACTAGTTGCATAGTTCCAGGACTTAAATTTTCTTTATCAAGAAACTCATAGTCTACAGAGACTAAAACATCTGTAACTGCATTTCCTATTCCAAGTAATTCAATATTTTTTTTTTCAATCATTTTTGTTTTTTAAATTATGATAATAGAATAAACTTTTTGTATGACTAATTCTACTGATAGTTTGTGGACGTTTAATGCTAGCGACTTAATTAATTTACTTCGTAAAAAGGATATAGGTCCTGAGGAAGTATTAGTCTCTAGTTTAAATAGAATTAAAGAAGTCAACCAGGACATAAATGCTGTAATTACTTTGTGTGCAGATAGAGCAAAAAAAATAATTACTGAAAATCCAGAAAAAATAAATTCTGTTTTGGCATTACTCCCAGTATTAATAAAAGATACTACAGAAGTTGCAGGAGTAAAAACCACTTACGGTTCTAAGTTATATGAAAATTATATTTCTAAAGACTCAGACATTTTGGTATCAAATATTGAAGAAAATGGTGGCTTGGTACTTGGAAAAACTAATACACCTGAATTCGCTGCAGGGTCAAACACATTTAATGATGTATTTGGTACAACTAAAAATCCCTGGAATCTGAAATTATCTGCCGGAGGAAGCTCAGGAGGATCTGGAGCTGCATTAGCATCAGGCATGGCCTGGTTTGCGACAGGATCAGATTTAGGAGGAAGCTTGAGAAACCCTGCGAGCTGGAATGGAGTTGTAGGGCTAAGACCTACACCTGGTCTAATCTCTCATGGGCCATCAAATAATCCCTTTAATACGCTTTCTGTAAGTGGGCCTATGGCTAGAAATATCACTGACTTATCTATATTCTTAGATGCAATGGCTGTTTATAATCATTTAGATCCGCTATCCAAAAAGAGAGATATTAGTAGTTTCTATGCAAACCTTAGTAAAGACTCTAGTTTTACATATAACATTGGAATTACAGAAGATTTTGGACTTTTTCCCTGTGATAATGAAATTAAAGCTATGATGGGTAACACCTTTAAATTAATAAAATCACTAGGTCATAATTTAGAAAACACATACCCATCTATGGAAGATGCGGAAGAGTCTTTTCAGATATTAAGAGCTTTCTTATTTTTTTCAGCTTATGGTTTCTTGCTACCAGATCAAAAAAATGTGAAAAAAGAAATTATATGGAATATAGAAAAAGGTAAAAATCTTACAGTCAATGAAATCATTAAAGCTGAAAATATAAGAGTAAAACTTTATAAAAATATATCTAAATTTTTTAATGACCATGATTTCTTAATTTGTCCAAGCTCTTCAGTTGTACCCTTTACGCATCAAACTAGATGGGTAAAGCAAATAGAGAATAAGACTTTTGACAATTATGTTTCATGGTTAATGATATGTGGATGCATATCTCTAATAAACTGTCCCTCTTTATCGATACCTACTAGCATTGCTAAAAATGGAGCTCCAATTGGAATACAAATTATTGCACCTCCCTTTAAAGAGTTAAAACTACTTAATTTTGCAAAGAAAATTGAGAACGAAATTAATATTTCAGAAATGTTACCTATTAATTTTAAAAATGACTTACCTCAAAGATAAATTCAATTATTATATTCCTATATTTAAAAATAAGAGAATAATAAAGATCATTATTATTTCTTTTTTGTTATCATTTTTTCTAGTCGCTTTAATTTTTTATTACCTTTGGAATTTAGCCCCGTCATTTTCATGGATACATTTTATAATAGGAAAATTTTATTATGATTTGGTAGGAATGTTTTGGCAGTTTATAATTTTTTCTTTTTTAATTTTTTTGATACCTCCTTTATTTTCTGTTGTAATTAGTTTTTTTTTAGATGATATAATCGATGAGACTTATTTATCACTCAGCAAAAAAAAAGATCTTAAATTAAATAATTTATCATATTTAAGCGGAATTTATGTTGGTATAAAAATTTTCCTATATGCAAGTATGATTTTTCTATTTGTTATATTCTTAAAGCTTTTTTTTCTATCCAATAGCTATTTAATACTGTTGATTCAATTTTTATTATCTAGTTATATGATTTGTAGAGAATATTCGAATCTTATCTGTTATAAATTTTCAATTAGAAACCCAAATTTCTTAATTAACATAAAAAACGGTGTAATTTGTAATATATTGTTTGGTATTCCATTAATTGGGATTATTGCTCCAGTTCTTACTACAATAATAATATCTTCATCTTACATAAAAGATAAAAATTTATAGATAGCAGATAATATAAATTATACTAATAGTTATCATCCGCATTGATAATGATTATCATTATGCTTGACAATGAGAATTATTCTCATATATTTATGTTATTATTTTATTTAGGAGATTATTGATGAAAAGATTCTGTATAATAATGTTTTTTGTCTATATCTTCAGCTTTATTGTAAAAGCTGATGCTGACTTAGAAAAACAAATTGAAGAAATGAGGGCTGAAATCGAAGCATTAGCAGAAGCTGTTGAAGAGGGCGCATCTGGTGGAGGAGAAGCCGGATGGTGGACTAAGACCTCTCTAGGTGGATATGGAGAGATACATTGGTCAAATAGTGCTACACCTGTAGATACCAAAGTTACCAGAAGCACTTCGTCGCCAGCTAATGAAGTAGATATTCATAGATACGTTCTTTTTATAGGTCATGAATTTAATGAATATTTAAATTTTGCTAGTGAAGTAGAAATTGAACATGCTTTTGTAAAAGATGGAAATGGTGAGCTTGAAATGGAACAGGCTTATCTAGAGCAAAACCTTTCTTATTTAGGAATAGATGACACTTTTATTAAATATGGAACTGTTCTTATGCCTGTAGGTATTATTAACGAAACACACGAGCCGCCTACCTTTTATGGTGTTGACAGGACAGTTGTGGAGAAAGAGCTTAATGCTAATACATGGTGGGAGACCGGAGTTATGCTCAACACTCGTATTGCTGACGGACTTGATCTCACTGCATTTGGACATACTGGTCTAGAAACTGATGGCGATGGAGACATTAGAGACGGAAGAGGGAAAGTATTCAAGCAAGACGGTTCAAATGTCGCATATACTGTAAGACTCGAGTATACAGGCATTCCTGGAATGGAATTTGGCCTTTGGCATAATCACCAGACGGATATAAACAATGTTCCTGCTCAAGGAAATGTTCCAGCAGACCTTTGGGGAGGACACTTCAACATGTCTCCAAGTGAAGGATTTGGATTTAGAGCATTCGCTGCTGAGTGGAATTTAGATTGTCCAAGTACCCATACTTGCTCTACTAATGGTAGATCAAAAATTTGGGGTACTTACATAGAACCTTCTTACAGATGGTCGCTAGGAGGAGCAATGGATAGTTCGATTGGAGTAGCATTTAGAGCTGGTGCATGGAATGATAAAGCTGATGAATTAGATAATGCTAGTAATAAAATCAGACAGTATGACTATATGATAAATTATTGGTTATCTCCAAATGCAGTTTTAAAATTTGATTACGAGAACCAAAAGTATTATACCGATGGAAAAGGTACATCTGGTATAAACGTGGGAGTGGGATATCAATTCTAACATATTACAACGTAATTCCTCCCGGATTATTGTAAAGTATATTAATTAGAATTGTGTATAAAAGTGTTCTGTATGTGAGTGCAGGACACTTTTTTATTTTAATAGAAAGTATATATTATAATTATGAGAGTTTTTATTTATATTTTAATATTATTTAATATTTTGTATTCTAAAGTTACCTTTAGTAAATTAGAAGAAGCAGAAGAAAAGTTTTTGGCGAAAATGGAATCTCAGTCTCCTATAGAAAAAAATAGACTTATTTTGAAAAAAGATCAGCTAAAAAAAGTTCAAATACCTATGGGGCATAACTATAAAAAAAGAATATATAGTTACTGGAAATCAGAAAATAAGAGCATCTGGATTTTAAATTCAATAGGAAAGTACAAGCCAATTACAGCAGCCTTTGTAGTTGAAGAATGTAAAATTAAAACTGCAAATGTTCTTATTTATAGAGAGCAACACGGATATGAGATTAAGTATGAAGCTTTTTTATCTCAGTTTGTAGGGGTTGATATAGATAACAAATATGATTTAACCAAAAATATTGACAATATTTCAGGTGCTACTTTATCTGTTAATTCTATGGACAGAATGGCAAGAGCTGCTTTAATGTTAGATGATATTGTAAATGAGAATCAGTGCTAAAACAAAAACAGCTTTAAGACTCTTTCATAAATATATAGGTTTTATATTTAGCATTTTTATATTTCAGTTAACAGTAACAGGCATAATGCTCTTGTATCCAAATTTTTTTCGTTTGAATGACTCATTTGTTTCTAACAATTACATTTTAAAAAAGTATAATATGCTAAATATAGAAGACGCCGAAATTTTTGGTGATAAAGATAATGAATTAGTATTATTAGGGGAGAGTTTGTACTTTAAAAAAGTCCTTTTAGATAGTATTGAAGAAAAGATAATAAATGCCTTATATATTCCATCGGAAACAAGTGTTTTTATATTTTTTAAAAAAAAAATAAATATCTACAAACTTGAATTTGATAAAGATCAATTTGATATAATAGATATAAAAGAAAAAAATTTGAAGGAAGAAATAGTCAAAATAGGCAAAGATAAAAAAAATGTTATTCATATTATGACAAAAAATAGCTACATTGAGATTCAAAATCAGGAACTTAGACCAGTTAAAAATAACATACAGCTAAAATGGCTTTTAGAAAACGAAAAGAACAAAAATATTGCCAAGGATTACCTCGTAGTCCATCAGGGTAAAGGAGTTCCTCTTCACAGAATAATTACAGAACTCCATAACGGAAAAATTTTAGGTTCCTTTTTATCTTATTTATTATTACTTGCCTCAATTAGTTTGCTTTTTTTAATATTCAGTTCATTTTTTTTTGGTATAAATATCAAAAGGGAAAAAAATGATAAAAATTTACTTTAGAAGAATTTTAAGATTATTTTTTGCAGTGATACTAGTTTGCATGCACTTAAAAAACCTTAAAGCTGATAATGTTTCATATGTAATTAGTAAACCTGAAGTTTTTAAAAGAAACAAAGCTAGTTGCAATAGATTAGGTGACATCTATGACGCCTGCCAATGGATGACTAAATTTGTAGTTACTAATAAAGGTAAAGATAAAATTTCAAATATTTGTATTTTTATGCAAGTAAATACAAAGACGTTTGAACTTTGTTATGGTAAAACAAAAAGAATATCAATTAAACCGAATGCAAAAAAAACATTTTTAGTAAATTTAACCGAGTTAGTTAAGGTTCCTAATGAATCTGAAAAGCCGTTTGTAAAAATCATGTCAGAACTATAATATATATAATTATTTATTTAACTGATGGATATCCTCATCGATATCCTGAACAAATGCTTCTAACACAACTAGCTTTTCTTGGACCTCATGAATATCCTCATCTAGGTCTAAAACTAGACTTTCTATAACTCTCTGATTTTCCTGTAGAATATTAGATTTGCTGGTTAAATAAAAAGCAATAAAGCAAACGATAAAAATGTTTATTAATAAAATAGTAATTATGATGGTTGATGAATTTTTATTCATAGTAATCTCTCAATTAATTGTTATAGCATTTTAATTATAATGCAAATAATAATTATTATCAAAGTATAAAGGTTGCATCTCTATATATATTTTAATTAATATGTTTGAAATTCACGATAAAGAGATTATATTAATAGTTGAGAATAGTTCTCATTATTAAGGAGTACTTATGTTTAAATTAAAAATTATTATTTTTTTGTTCTTATTTTCATTTAACTGCTTTTCTGATAATAAAGTTATTATTAACTATGCAAATATAGCAGAAGCTAAATATAATGATTCATTATTATTAGCAGAAAAAATGCTAGGAGATGTTAATAATTTTCTAGATAATACAACAGAGGCTAACTTGGAAAAAGTTAAAGAAAGCTGGCTAGCTGCTAGAAAAATATATCAACAAACAGAAGTTTTTAGGTTTGGAAATCCAGTAGTCGATGATTGGGAGGGGAAGGTTAATGCGTGGCCTCTTGATGAAGGACTGATTGATTACGTGGATAATACGAAATATTATCCTAGCGAAAATGATTTTTCTAATTTCAACGTTATTGCAAATAAAAAACTCAAAGTTGAAGGGACTCTAGTAGACGCAAGTATTATAGATTTTAATCTTTTGGAAAAGCAACTACATGAAATAGGCGGGAATGAAGCAAATGTAGCTACTGGCTATCATGCAATTGAGTTTTTACTTTGGGGACAAGATTTAAATGGAACAGAAAAAGGAGCTGGGAATAGGCCATATACAGATTTTAGTTTATATAATTGTACCAATGAAAATTGTGATAGACGAAGACAATACCTATTAGTTGCCTCTGAATTATTAGTTAGAGATTTACAAGATATGAAAAGATCTTGGGAAAGCGATGGTACGGCAAGAAAAGATTTAATTAATGACTCAGACAATAATGCCTTAAGAAGAATTCTTACTGGTATGGGAAGTTTATCTTATGGAGAACTTGCAGGAGAAAGAATGAAACTAGGTTTAATGTTACATGATCCAGAGGAAGAACATGATTGTTTTTCTGATAATACACACAATTCTCACTTTTTTAATGTAGTAGGGATACAAAATATATATCTTGGGAAATACACGACTTTGGATAATAAACTAGTTGAAGGTAAAAGTTTAAGCAACATGGTAGAAGCTAAAAACAAAAAACTAGACATAAAACTTAAAGACTCTTTACAAAATACAGTTTTAAAAATGAAAAAGATTGTATCTTCAGCTGAAAGGGGAAACACTTACGATATGCTTATTGGAGAAAATAATAAATCTGGAAACCTATTAATTCAGAATGCTGTTGAAGCTCTTGTTATGCAAAGTAGAGATATAGAAAAAGTAGCAAAATTGTTAGAAATAAATGATTTAGTTGTTGAAGGATCTGACTCTCTTGACAATCCAGATGCTGTTTTTAATTAATTAATATGAGATTTTTTTTTTTTCTTATATCAATTTTTTACATAGGCCAATGTTTCGCTCTTAGCAGAAGCGATCTGAACTTAGAAGATTACAACAAGGTCAGAAAAGTTTTGAGACTAACAACTGACTTTACAAAAGCAGAAAGATCTGAAGCTCTTACAGGCGGCGCTGGTACTGTTGAAAAAATTGGGAAAAATTCATATTCTCATCATTTTACAACACTTACCTTTGAGGATAGGCAAAACTTTCTTATAGGCAATGGTCTATTTCGCAAACTTTGGGTTGCAGCTCCGTCTTCTACCATTTCTTCTGATGGATTAGGTCCAATTTATAATGCTAGGGCCTGTCAATCCTGCCATATAAAAGATGGTAGAGGACATCTTCCAGAAACAGAAAAACCCTTGTCTCTAGTTATTAAAGTAGGAAAATACCAAGATCTAAACCTCTTACCTAGTAATAAATATGGAAAACAATTTCAATTTTTTGCTATTCCTGGTATGAGCTCAGAAGTAAATGGAAGCATAATAAAAAATAAATTTATCACTAAGCTTCATAAAAATTACGAACTTGCTTCAAGATCTATCAATTTTAATATTGACAGTCTTGCTTTTGGAGAAATAAAAAAAAATAACTCTCTATCTCTTAGAATATCTCCACAGGTTTATGGGGTAGGTTTATTAGAGGCGATTGAAGAAAGCGATATTTTAATGAAAGCGGATATAAATGACTTAGATAATGATGGAATATCTGGGATTGCCAGAATGGTTAAAAATGAACTAGGACAAAGTGTTGTAGGGAGGTTTGGTGTTAGAGCCTCTACACCAAATCTTACAGTTCAAAGTGGTGTGGCGTTTATGCATGATATGGGACTTTCAAACGGTATTGGAAAAAATCCTTTTGGAGATTGTACTAAAGAACAAGAAAAGTGCTTTAAATTTTTAACGGGAATAAATGTAAGCGATAATGTCGAGGTAACTAACGAAATGTTAGAAAAAGTAGTTTTTTACTTGTCAAGTCTGTCTCCTCCTAAAAGAAGAAATGTAAATAATAAAGACATTTTAAAAGGAAAAGAGATTTTTTATAAATCTAATTGTACGTCCTGCCATACTCCAAAGTATGTAACTTCTAAAAATGCAAAGTTTGATTTTTTAAAGTTTCAATTAATATGGCCCTATACAGACCTTCTTCTGCACGATATGGGAGACCATCTTGCCGATAAAAATTTAAATGGAGAAGTGACTAACAGAGAATGGAAAACTCCTCCATTATGGGGAATAGGTCTTGCAAAAACTGTTAATCCTAGAGCAACATTCTTACATGACGGTAGGGCAAATAATATTCTAGAAGCTATTTTGCTACATGGCGGAGAAGCAGAAAATTCGATAGAGTTCCTTTTAAGAAATTATAAAGATGAGTTAAGCAAACTAGTGAAATTTGTAGAGTCACTTTGATCATTTTTAATAACCATAAATTATATTTTTACACTTATTACGTTTTTTTATTTTTTCAAAAATCCTAAAATATTAATGTTACTCACATTATAAGCTAATAAAGAGTCAAAAAAATTTATGGTTTAAAGTATTACGTATGGAATGAAGTCAATGGCTGAAGCATCTTTTTCCTGTGAAAACCATTGAAATTTTTTCTTTATTTGTACTTTCTATAACTTTTCTATCATTAATTGATCCACCTGGTTGGATAATCGAAGATATGTTTGCACTTCTTGCTAACTTTATACTGTCTGAAAAAGGAAAAAAGGCATCTGATGCTAATACCGACCCAGAAAGATTTTTTTTATTTCCTTTAAATGCTCTTCTAGCCTTAATAATTGCAAATTGTACAGAGTCTACCCTGCTAGTATTACCAGATCCTATACCAATAGTTGTTTTATTTTTTGCAATAACTATAGCATTTGATCTAACATATTTGACTACTCTGAATGCGAATATAAGATCTTCAACTTCTCTTTTCGAAGGCTTCCTTTTAGAAACTATTTTTAGATTCTTAACTGTTACTTTTTGGTTGTCTACGTCTTGCACTAGCATACAATTAGGTAATAGAGAAAATTCTTGCTTATAATTTTTGATTATTTTTTTTATGTTTCTAATTTTGATAATTCTTAAGTTTTTCTTCTTAGAGAATATATTTAAGGCCTTTTTCGTAAAGTTAGGAGCAACTATTAATTCAAGAAAAACATTAATAAGCGTTTTTGCAAGTTTTTCGTCAACTGTTTTATTAAAAATTACAACACCTCCAAAGGCACTCAAACTATCTGCATTAAAAGCTTTTTTCCAAGCAGAGAAAATATCCCCTGCCTCTGCTACGCTACTAGGTATAGCATGTTTTATAATGACGCAGGAAGGATCGATGAACTCTGCTGACAATTTTATACCTAACTTTAAATCATTAAGGTTATTGTACGATAGCTCTTTACCATTAAGCTTTTCGTAAAATAAATCATTATTTTTTGTTAATCCATAAATACTTGCTCTTTGATGAGGGTTTTCTCCGTACCTAAGAGTACTAATTTTTTTTCCTAAAAGAGTTAAATCCTCAGACTCAGTAGAATCAAAATTATCCTGCATCCAATTGGTAATGATAGAATCATATTTCATTGTAGTTTTAAAAGCTTTTACTGCTAGTATTTTTCTTAACGATAGTGAAATACCTCCATACTTTTTAATTTCATTTAAAATTTTATTATAGTCGTTTACATCTACCACAATTGCTGTTGATAAAAAATTTTTAGCAGCTGCTCTTATCAAAGACGGTCCTCCTATATCGATGTTCTCAATACAAGTATTTATATTTTTTGTTTGTTCAATTGTACTTTCAAATGGATAAAGGTTTACAATGACCAACTCAAATTTACTTAAATTATGTTGGTTCATATCTTTTTTATGACTAGAATTATTCGGATCACCTAAAATACCTCCAAAGATTTTAGGGTGCAAAGTTTTCACTCTTCCCTGTAAGATTTCTGGAAATTTAGTTACAGACTCTACTTTTTTTACCTTAATTCCCTTTTCAAGGAGTTTATTAAACGTATTTCCTGTAGAAATGATTTTAACGTTCTCTCTATTTAAATTTTCTGCAAAATTTACTATTTGAGTTTTATCGGATACCGAAATTAAACACTTATTTACTTTTAAAATATTTTTCACTTAGAATCTAAAATATTAAATAATTTCTTATGTACATCTATATCTTCCTTATCGCATAGTATGCTAAGATTTACTATTAATTTATTAATATTTAGCC
>JAYYAX010000003.1:0-9644 GCA_036042925.1 Pseudomonadota bacterium | reverse complement strand
TGGTATACAACAAATACCTTTATATATGGAAAAAATAGAGATTCCCACTATAGCTGCTATAAATGGTCCTGCTGTAGGAGCGGGATTTGATTTAGCTTGCATGTGTGATTTCAGAATTATGTCAAATAATGCATTTTTAGCAGAAAGTTTTATCAATTTAGGAATAATACCTGGTGATGGAGGTGCATTTTTTTTGCAAAAGTTAATAGGATATCAGAAAGCAGCAGAACTTACTTTAACAGGAAGAAAAGTTTCTGCTTCAGAAGCTTTAGAATTAGGACTTATATTAAAAAAAGTAGAACCCAATCAATTAATAAAAGAGGCTAAAAAGTTTGCAAATGAAATAGCAAAAAAGCCAAAAAATACTATTCGTTATACAAAAAGGCTCTTAAAGATGGGGGCTAAACTTCCTCTTAAAGAGTTTCTAGATTTTTGTGCATTATTTCAAGGAATAAGTCATAATCATAAAGAGCATAAAAATGCATTAAAAAATATTAAACGGAAAAAGTAACTATTTTCCTTTAAAAACTACTTTTTCTTTATTTACAAATGCTTTTGCGGCATTTTTGTGATCTTCCGTTTCACTACAAATCATCATATGTAATGCTTCTTGATTCAGTGATAAGTTTAAATCTCCAGTTTCAGCAATATTAAGATTTTTTTTCATATATTTAATAGCAATTGGTGCTAAATTTCTAAATTTATTTTTTAAATTTATTGCATATTCATTAATTTCATTAGTATCTATTAGGTTATTAATTATACCTAGTTCATGGGCTTTTTTAGCATCTATTGTATCGGACAAATAAAAAAGTTCTCTAGCCTTTGCAGTTCCTATTATTTTAGTTAAAAAATAGCTTCCTCCAAAGTCACCTGAAAATGCAATTTTTGAAAAAGCAGTTACAAATTTAGCATTCCCTGTAGCAATTCTCATATCACAAGCTAATGCTAATGCAAAACCTGCTCCTGCAGCTGGACCATTTATAATAGAAATTGTAGGTATTGGCAGTGAATAAAGTAGCTCAGATACCCCCATAATTCTTCTAAGAGAATTAGTTTTTTCTTGCAGACTGCTATTATCTTCTCTTGTTGCCATGTCTTTAACATCTCCACCTGCTGAAAAAGCATCTCCTTCACCGCTCAAAAAAATAGCTCTAAGTTCATTATCTTCTTTACATTTCTCTAAAGTTGTTAACATTTGTTCAAACATATCACGAGTAATTGCATTTTTGCTTCCTGGTCTATTAAACTTGATATCTAAAATATTATTATTTTTCTCTATTAAAATATGTTTACTCATAAATTCCTCGAAAAGTATTGTAAATTTTAAAATTATTATATAATAATAGTCAGATGAATAATACAGAATTAAAAAATAAATTACAGCTTCCTGTAATAGGAGCGCCACTGTTTATCGTTTCTAATCCCAAACTAGTTATTGAACAATGTAAAGCTGGAGTTGTTGGTTCTTTTCCTGCATTAAATGCAAGACCAAAAGAATTACTTGATGATTGGTTATTTGAAATTAAAGAAGAATTAGAAAAATATAATAATTCTAACCCTGATGAACCTGCAGCACCTTTTGCAATAAATCAAATTGTACATAAAACTAATGATAGAATTGAACATGATATGGAGCTTACAGTAAAACATAAAGTACCAGTAGTTATAACGTCTCTTGGGGCAAGGCCAGAAGTATATGATGCTGTGCATAGTTATGGAGGTATAGTTTTACATGATATTATAAATAATTTTTTTGCTAAAAAAGCTATTGAAAAGGGAGCAGATGGTCTTATTGCAGTAGGCTCAGGAGCAGGAGGACATGCGGGAACTACATCTCCATTTGCATTAATACAAGAAATAAGAGAATGGTTCGATGGTCCTATAGCTTTATCTGGCTCTATATCTACAGGGCAGGGAATATTGTCTGCTTTGGCTTGTGGTGCGGATTATGCTTATATAGGTTCTGCATTTATTGCTACTGAAGAAGCTAATGCTACCGATGGGTATAAAGAGGCTATAACTAAATATAACTCTAATGACATAGTTTATACTGATTTAGTTACAGGGGTTAAAGGAAACTATTTAAAACCTTCTCTAGCAGCAGCAGGTTTTGATCCAGATAACCTTCCTAAAAGTGATCCATCAAAAATGGACTTTAGTTCTACTGATGGTATGGACAAAAAGAAAGCTTGGAAAGATATATGGGGTTGTGGTCAAGGAATAGGAGCAGTGAAAGATGTCCTTTCTTGTAATAGTTTAGTAGAAAGGCTTAAATTAGAATACAGTGAAGCCAAAAATAGATTAAATAAAATTGCTTAATCTATAATAGAATTTTTTTTAAGTTCATTAATATTTTTTTTAGAGTATCCTAAATACCTAAGTATTTTGTTGTTATCCTGGCCTAGCTCAGGAACAACTGATTTTGCATTATTTTTTTTTCCAGCAATACTAATTGCACATTTTGGAACTATAATATTTTTATCCTTAACGGAGCCATTAGTAAAAAAATTTTTTGCAGTTTTAGTTTTTAAAAAGTCACTAAACTTTTTAATTTCACCCCAAGGTACATTATTCTTTGATAAAATTTTAGCTAGTAACTTTAAAGAGTTTTTTTTTGTCCATTCGTTAACAATTTTATCTATTTTTTTTTGATTTTTTATTCTTTTTTGAGGAGTGTTAAATAATTTATTAGTAAATAGGTTTTTTTTATTCATTGCATTTACTAAACCTTTGAACCTATCGTCGCTACCAGCCATAATATGGATGTATCCGTCTTTTGCTTTGTAAGTATTAGAAGGAGATGAAAATCTATCAGAATTACCAACCTTTCCAAAATCTTTCTTGTTTAGAAAAAAGTCTGGTACCGCGCCCATAGATAACGAAAGAGCAGAGCTAACTAATGAGGTTTCAATGAGTGATCCTTTTCCAGACTTATTTCTAGAATGTATAGCAGCTAAAATTCCAATGGCTGTATTAAGTCCAGTGGTATAATCTAAAAAAACAGTGCCTATCATTGTAGGCTTTTTATCATGCCCACTTATGTGCATATATCCTGTTTCTGCTTGCACAGTAGCATCAAAGGCTTGTCTTGAGGTAACAGAATCATTTTGACCATAACCTGATATTCTAGCCATAATTATTTTTTTATTGATTCTTCTGACAGTTTGCCAGTCTAGTTTTAATTTTTCCATTACGCCTGGACGAAAATTTTCTAAAATTACATCAGCCGTTTTTAAAAGTTTTAATAAAATTAACCTTCCTTCTTTAGACTTCAAATTTAATGCCAGAGATTTTTTTCCTCTGTTGAGTACAGCTGCCCATAAAGAGATATCATTAATTTTTGGTCCAATTATTCTAAGATCATCACCTTTGTAAGGCTTTTCAATCTTTATGACTTCAGCCCCTAAATCAGATAATACTAAAGCACAATGTGGTCCAGCAACAAATCTAGTAAGATCTATTACTTTTATACCTTTTAGTAATTCCATACTATTAAACTTCTAACCATTCCTTAATTATATTGTCATTTTTTAAGATTTCCTTAGAAGTACCTTCATAAACTATTTTGCCATGGCCCATAACATAAAGTCTATTTGATAATTTAAAGGCAATAGTAAGTTTTTGTTCTACTAATAAAATTGCTACGCCTTTGCTTGCAATTTTTCTTATAAGTTGTTCAACTTTATCTACCATTTGTGGAGAAAGACCTTCAGTAGGTTCGTCAATCATAATAAGGTTAGGATTTCCCATGAGACTTCTAGAGATAGTAAGCATTTGTTGTTCTCCACCAGACAGTGCACCTCCAGCAACATCTTTTCTATTTTTTAAATTAGGAAATAAATCAAATAATTCTTCTATATCCCATGGATTTTGAGCAGCTATAGTTTTTTTTCCTAATTCAAGATTTTCTAAAACTGTGAGATCTGGAAAAATATCTCTATTCTCTGACACATAAGCCAATCCAAGGTTTGAAATCTCGTGTATTTGTTTTCCTAGAATTTCTTTATCAAAGAGCTTTATCGAGCCAGTAGCTTTCACCATGCCCATTATACTTTTAATAGTGGTGGACCTACCAACGCCATTTCTACCTAGCAATGAAACTATCTCTCCTTTTTTAACTGTAAGTGTAACTCCTTGAAGAATATGAGATTTTCCGTAGTAAGCATTTAAATTTGAAATATTTAACATTTAATCTCCATAATTTCCTAAATAAGCTTTTTTAACTTCTTTATTATTTTTAACGTTTTCTGGCTTATCAGAACAAATTATTTCTCCATACACTAAAACCGAAATTGTATCAGAAAGGTCAAATACTACTCCCATATCATGTTCAACAATTAATAATGTTCTATTTTTAGATATTTCATTAATTAAATTAACAGCTCTATTCGTCTCACTTTTTGACATACCTGCTGTAGGTTCATCTAACATTATAGTTTCTGGATCTCCGGCAATAGTAATTCCTATTTCCAAAGACCTCTGATCAGCATAACTTAATAAACCGGCGGGTTCTTTAGCACAATGCTGCAAGGAAATCATTTCTAATATTTCATTAGTTTTTTCTGTAAGGTATTTTTTATTATCTAAAAATTGAAAGATTGAATAACCAAAATTTTTTGACCACAGTAAACTACATCTTATATTTTCAAAAACAGATAACTTATGAAAAATATTAGTTATTTGAAAACTTCTAGCTAATCCTAATCTATAAATTTGATGAGATTCTAGTCCAGATATAGTTTTTTTATTATACTCTATAGTTCCAGAAGTAAGATTGTATACTCCAGAAATAAGGTTATAAAGTGTAGACTTTCCAGCTCCATTTGGTCCAATTAAAGAATGTATTTCTCCCTTTTTAACATTAAGATTAGCATTTCTAATAATTTCAGAAGAACCAAAGTTTTTTTTAACATTTTTAAGTATCAGATGATTACTCATTTTTTAAACTCAACTTTATTTCGTTCATGACTTCATCCCAAGTTTCCTTCATTATCTTATAACTTTTTTTGGTCAAAAATAAACCTATTAAAAATGAAATCAAAATAACTGGTACAATGACAAATTTTTCTTTAACTAAACTGATCCAATATAAAGTAAAAGTTGATTTATCTATCCCTAAAGAATGAATATATTCTACGGTTAAAGTAACGCTAAAAACTAATAGTAATAGACTACCTGAAAAAAATGTATAAGGCATAATTAACTTATTAAATAGTTTAGGTTTTATTCTAAATATTGGACCATGCATAACTACTATCCCAGAAATTCCTTGAGGAGCAAATGCAATTACAAGTACAAATATAATGCCCAGGTATAATACCCAAGACTCTGTTACACCTGATAACATAGTTTCTAAGTAAGTAAGACTTATTGCTCCTATGATAGGACCAAGAAAATTACCTATACCTCCAATATAAGCCATAAATAAAACGTTCCCTGATTGTGTTAGACTTACTGTCTCAAAACCAATATGTTCATAATTTATAGCGTGAAGACTGCCAGCAATTCCTGCAAAAGTAGCAGATAATGAAAATGCAAGCCACCTTACTTTCCTTATATTATAACCTATAAATTGTGCTCTTTGCGCATTATCTCTTACAGCATTGCACATTTTTCCAAAAGGTGTTTTCGTCAAAAAATACATCAAGAAAACACATAAAAAACACCAAAATAATATTAAATAATACACTTCTATATGCGGTCCGTAAGATATACCAAAATAATCAACACCAGTAACTCTATCAGCCTCTATTCCGTCTTCTCCATTAAAAAATATCACAAAAATTAATGTAATTGCTGTAATTAGCTCACAAAAACCTAGCGATATTAGGGCAAAGGCAGTTCCTATTCTTTTGGTGGATAGATGACCTATTAATATTCCTAACATTAAGCCAACTAAACCGCCAAGGATTGGCATTATGGTAATAGGTATATTAAAAAGAAAGTTTGAATTAATACCATTAATTAAATGAACAGTTGCGTATCCGGCTAGTCCAAAATAAATAGCATGTCCAAAAGACAATAATCCTGATTGACCTAACAGCATGTTATAGGCTACTGCAAATATAATTAGCACTCCCATTTTACTGAGCAATGTTAACGCAAAAGAGGAAGTAAATATAAAAGGTAAGAAGATAGTAAATAATAGCAGTATTAACAGTGAATACAGCTGATATCTTTTAAACATCCCTTCCTCCAAAAAGGCCTCTCGGTCTTGAAACTAGAACAATAATTAGCAATAAATAAGGTACAATTGGAGCTAATTGAGATATAGTTATGCTGGTAAAGTTATTAAGAGTACTCTCTAAATCAACATTATAACCAAACAAGGATATTAAATTATTCAAACTAAACTCCAAAGAAATAGCTGCTGTCTGAAAAAAACCAATAAGTAAGGAGGCATACAAGGCACCCTTGAGTGACCCTAGTCCTCCAACAACTATAACAACGAAAACTATTGGTCCTAATAATAATGCCATAGACGGTTCTGTACCTATTACATTTCCAGCTAAGACTCCTGCTAAACCAGCCAAACCACATCCAAACCCAAACACATAACTGAATACTTTAGGAACATTATGACCTAAAGCAGAAACCATATCAGGGTGAGTTAAGGATGCTTTGATAATAAGACCAGTTTTTGTTTTAGCTAGTATTTGATATAATGCTATAAATATAGCAACTGATAAAAAAAGCCTAAACATGCTATATGCAGGGTATGACATTCCACTTATTTCAATAAGTGAAAAGTTTAAAGCATCAGGAATACGGTATTCTACTGGAACTCTTCCCCAAACCATTTGAACTAGTTCTTCTATAATATAAAATAATCCAAAAGTAAAAATCAGTTCAGCAACATGTCCATATTTGTGAATTCTTCTGAGAGCAAACTTTTCTGTTAAGCCGCCTATGAAAGCTACAAATAATGGTGCTAAAAAAAGAGCTATCCAAAAATTAGTCATTGAACTAATTTGATAAGCTATATAAGCACCTAACATAAAAAAAGAAGCGTGTGCAAAATTCAGCACTCCCATCATACCAAAAATTAATGTAAGACCACTTGAAAGCATAAATAAAAACCTGCCGTACAACAGACTATTAAAAAAAATAAAAATTAATACTTCTAAAGTCATAAATTTTCTAAGGTTTTTTCATTTCACATGTAGTACTCAATGTAGTATCAATTTGAGCAACCTTTCCTACTTCTTCAAATGAAACTTTAAAGTCCTTTCCTTTGTACTGTATATTTCTTTCACTATCTCCTGATATTTTAGTTACAATCATGTCAAACTGGATCTGATGGTCACTCTCTCTCATTTGAACAGGACCATAAGCGCCTCTTCCTAGCATATTTTCTAATTCAAGTGCCACCTTTTTAGGCTCAGTAGATTTAGTATTATTTATAGCTTTTGCTAGCATCTCAGTCATAAAACGCATTCTATCAAAATCAGGGGTAAATGTAGTAGTTTTAAGGTGACTATCATTTACCTTTACAATCCAATTGTTTTGATCACTGTCAGTTGGTTGAAATTCTTTAATTTGTATGATTGGATTAAATAAAGCGTTCTTACCCATAGACTGCATACCATTAGCCTGAGCAATGTAAGGTCCATAAAGTTTTACTTTTACACCGGAGTCCGCTAAAGCATTAACTAGTCTATAAGCGTCTGGTCCCCAGTTTCCAGTTAAGATAGCATTAGCTCCGCTTAACTTAATTTTAGAAACATATGGAGTAAAATCCTGTACTTTACCAAATGGTGCTATTAATTCGTTTCCTACAATCTCAATATGAGGAGCTCGATCGGAAATAAATCTTATACTAGCATCTCTAATTGACTTACCAAAAGCATAATTTTGATTAAAAAGATAAAGCTTATTTATTTCTTTATCTTCAGCCATATGTGATACTAAACCTGCAACCTTCATATCTACATTAGCGTCAAACCTAAAGTGATAAAATGAGCACAACTCATTAGTTAAACTAGTTGTGACAGCAGAATGATTTAAATAGACTACTTCTTTTCCAGGGTTTCTAGAATTCCATTTATCTACCTGTTTGATTATATTTAAAGCATGGTTCGTTCCTGCACCTTGTGTAACAAATTTAATGCCATCATCTATTGCCTTTCTTAATAATTCAGTAGTCTTTTCAGCTTTCATAGCGTTATCAAAAGGGACTACTTCAAGCTTACGTCCATTTAATACTCCTCCACTTTCATTAATTTCATTAATGTAAAAATTTAAGCTTGCAAGCATGTCCTGCCCCACAGCTGCATAGGGTCCAGACATAGGTTCAATTAAAGCTATTTTAATTGGTCCACTCGCATCTTTTTTTTCGCAAGAATTTAAAAAGACCGTAGTTAATGATAACAAAAGAAATATGATAAAGTTTTTCATAGAATCCTCCCAAAATCCTCTAATTATAAATGTACATCAAAAATATGGTTACGCAATATTTATTATTTTACAGAATATTAGACTTAACTATATTTAAAATTTTCCAAACTCCATTAGCCGAGAAAACTAGATTTTTTTTAATAAACATTTCTATTTCTATAAAGATCAAACTTTTACCACACATTTTTACTTTACCTTTTGCTAATAACCATGAGTTGATTGGTACTGGTTTTAAGAAATTACAATTTAGATTTACAGTAACTATAGGTTTTTTTACTCTATTGTACGCGTGAAAGCCGCCAACTGAGTCAGCATATGACATTAAAAAACCTCCATGTGCCACATTATTTAAATTACTTAATTTATTATCAATAAATACTATAAAAATTGTCCGAGGGTATTTATATTTAATATAATACGGACCAATATGCGCAGCAAATTTACCTTCAATAGTTTTGTACGGTTTATAACCTTTAGGAATTTGAATATTGTTCTTCATTAAATATTAAGTTATATTATAATAATGAAAAGTATAGAATTTTATTATGATTTCGGTAGTCCTACTGCTTACTTAGCTTGGACTCAAATGGAAAAAGCTGATTTAAAAAAGTTTAATATAGAATATAAGCCAGTATTACTTGGTGGTATTTTCAAAGCAACAGATAATAAGCCCCCTGGGACAGTAAAAGCCAAAGCTGATTGGATGTTCGAGGATATTAAAATGTACGCAAGTAGCTATGATGTTAATTTTGCTATGAACGATGCCTTTCCAGTAAATACTCTCTATCTGATGAGAGGAGCAATATTTGCTCAAAAAAAAGGAATATTAAAAGATTATAATAAAGCTATGTTTAGTGCTATGTGGATAAATAATATTAATTTAAATGAACCTAAGAATATAATAAACGTTTTAGAGAGTAATAATTTTGATAGTAAAGAATTTCTTGAAGCAACAGAAAATAATGCTATAAAAGAAGAACTTAAAGACAATACCTCAAAAGCAGTTTCTAAAGGCTTATTTGGTGTACCCTCATTTATAGTTGATGGTAAATTATTTTTTGGTCAAGACAGAATGCAATGGTTTCTAAATTAATCTAATTGTGTTAGAAAGTTACCGATTATTTTATTAACTTCATTTGGTTTTTCTTGTTGGACCCAGTGACCTGAATTTTCAATAATAAATGAACCCTTAAAATTAGTGCAATATTTTCCTGCATTTTTAAATGCATCATAATCTTTTATAA
>JAYYAX010000002.1:0-18339 GCA_036042925.1 Pseudomonadota bacterium | reverse complement strand
TTTTCTATTTTTTCTAAGGTAATTTTTTTTTTATCTAGAAAATTAATATTATTATTTACCAAGTGCTGTTTTAAAATCGAACTGTAGTAAGAAGCTATCTCATTCATTACTTTGTAATAGTATTGAGAATTTTTTTTAGAATTTATATTTTGACTTATATAATTATTATCTAATGATATATTAAAATCTTTGGCAATTTTTTCTAAAGCTTCTCTGAAAGTTATCTTATATTTTTCCATAATATATGAAAAAACATCGCCACTTTTTCCACAGCCGTAACAAACATAGTTTTGCTTAGCAACATTAATGGTAAAAGAAGGCGTTTTTTCCTCATGAAAAGGACATAAAGCTTTATAATTAGATCCTGATTTAATTAGTTTAAGATCATTCGAAAGAATTTCAACTAAATTAACTCTTTCTTTTATGACTTGAACATAATCTGTTTTTTTTTTCATCCTCTTAGTAAACTTTCTAGTCTATATTTTAACTATTAGATAACTTTTCTTTAACTATTTTACTGGCTTTTTGAAAATCACACTTATCACCATATTGTTCTTTAAGTATATTCATTACTTTGCTCATATCTCTTATTGATTTTGATTTTGATGTATTTATAACTTGTATTATAACATTATTTAGTTCTTCTTCTGATAACTGCTCGGGTAAGTAAACATTTAGTAAGCTTTCTTCAATTTTTTCTTTTTTTGCTAAGTCTGGTCTATTTGCTGAATTGAAAGCATCAATAGCAAGTTTTCTCTGCTTAATCATTTTTTTTATAATATCCATTACTACTGCATCAGTAATAACAACTTCCTCCTCTCTATTACCTTTTCTTAAAGAGATTTCTTTGTCTTTAACTGCCGCTAAAAGTAATCTGGTTAAGGAAACTTTTTCCTTATCTCCAGCCTTTAGAAACTTAGTTAAGTCTTCTTTAATTTTTTCTACTAGCATAAAAGTTTTAAAAAGTTACAGTAATATAACAAAGAACAATAATTTATATTTTTCCATATTATTATTGCATTATAGTTCGTGTTAATTAATAGTCTATAAAATGTTTAAAAATATTAAAATTAATAATAACAAAAATGCTATTTTAATTCTAGAAACCGGAGATATTTATTACGGAGTTTCAATTGGGAAAAAAGGCTTCAGTATTGGAGAACTTTGCTTTAATACTGCCATGACTGGCTATCAGGAAGCCATAAGTGATCCATCCTATGCCTCACAAATTTTGCTATTTACTTTTCCACATATAGGTATTACTGGTACTAACGGAGATGATTTAGAGTCAGAAAAAGTCTATTTAAATGGAGTTGTATTTAAAAATGTTACAAAAGATTTTTCTAATTGGAGAGGTCGATGTAATTTAAATGATTGGTTAGCATCAAAAAAAGTAGTCGGAATAACGGACCTGAATACCAGAAAACTTACCGTAAAGCTAAGAGAAAAAGGGGCTTTAAGAGCAGCTATAATAAGTAACACAAAAAAAAAAATTAATTATGCAGATGTTATTAAAAAGCTAAAAGGTTGGAATGGCATCCTTAATAATGACTTGGCATCCAAAGTATCTGTAACAAAACCTTATCGAATACCTTTAAATAAAAGTAAATCAATAAAACCTGTTCTTAAGATTATAGCCATAGACTATGGGTGCAAAAAGAATATACTCAAATTACTTAGTTCGATAGGATTAGAAGTAATTGTTGTACCTTGTAATACAAGCTATGAGGAAATAATGAAATTTGAACCTGATGGAATATTTCTTTCTAATGGACCTGGAGATCCATTTGCAACTGCGTCTCATGCGGTTAAAATAATAAAAAAGCTTATAAAGATTAAAATACCAATTTTTGGAATTTGTTTAGGTCATCAACTTTTAGGGCTGGCTCTTAATGCTAAGACTGTAAAAATGCATCATGGTCATCACGGAGTTAATCAACCTGTAAAAAATATGTATAAGGGTACAATTGAAATTACAAGTCAAAATCATGGTTTCAACATAGAAGAAAAAAGTCTGCCAAATGACCTTAAGGTCTCTCACTACTCTTTATTTGATGGAGTAATTCAAGGAATTGAGCATAAAAATCATCCATTTTTTAGTGTTCAATATCATCCTGAATCTTCTCCTGGCCCTCATGACTCTAGATATTTATTTAAAAAATTTAAAGATGTTATTGTAAATAGTAATTTTTATGCCAAAAAGAAAAGATATTAAATCAATTTTAGTTTTAGGAGCGGGACCAATTGTTATAGGTCAAGCATGTGAATTTGATTACTCAGGATCTCAAGCTTGTAAAGTTTTAAAAGAAGAAGGGTATAGAGTTATTCTGGTTAATTCTAATCCGGCTACAATAATGACAGACCCTGAATTTGCTAACGCTACTTATATAGAACCTCTAACAGTAGAAACTATTGAACTTATAATAAAAAAAGAAAAACCAGATGCAATACTTCCTACAATGGGCGGGCAAACAGCTCTTAACTTAGCAATGTCTCTTGTACAAAAAAAGATATTACAAAAATATAAAATTGAATTAATAGGAGCATCAATAAAATCAATAATAAAAGCTGAAGATAGAGAAATGTTCTGTAAGGCAATGAAAAAGATAGGTCTGCATACTCCAAAAAGTTATCAAGTTTCGTCGGTTAAAAAAGGATTAGAAGTTTTAAATAAACTTGAGCTTCCTGTTATTGTGCGGCCTTCATTCACTTTAGGTGGAACTGGAGGAGGTATAGCATACAATATGGAAGAGTTTGAACAAATTTTATCTTCAGGTATAGAAGCTTCACCTGAAAGCACAGTTCTGGTTGAAGAATCAGTTTTAGGATGGAAAGAATATGAAATGGAGGTAGTACGAGATAAAAAAGATAATGCCATTATAATATGTTCTATAGAGAATATAGACCCTATGGGGGTTCATACAGGTGACTCAATAACTGTTGCTCCAGCGTTAACACTCACTGATAAAGAGTATCAAAAAATGAGAAACGCATCTCTTGCAGTACTAAGAGAGATCGGTGTAGAGACCGGGGGGTCTAATGTACAATTTGCAGTTGATCCTAAATCTGGAAAAATGGTAGTAATTGAAATGAATCCTAGAGTTTCAAGGTCTTCTGCATTAGCTTCAAAAGCTACTGGTTTTCCGATAGCAAAAGTAGCGGCTAGACTAGCAGTAGGTTACACATTAGACGAAATTTCAAATGAGATCACATCTGTAACGCCAGCATCTTTTGAACCTAGCATTGATTATGTTGTAACTAAGATACCAAGATTTACGTTTGAGAAATTTCCAGGAGCTAACCAAACCCTTACTTCGTCGATGAAATCTGTAGGAGAAGTAATGGCTATAGGAAGAAACTTTCAACAGAGCTTCCAAAAAGCTCTTAGATCTTTAGAAACTGGCTTAGACGGCCTCGATCAAGTGGAAATAAAAGATCACAATAAAAAAGATTTTATCCTTTCGAAATTATCAACGCCAACACCTGAAAGAATTTTATATATTGGGCAAGCTTTGAGGGACGGTATTTCTGTCAAAGATATTTATGAAGCAAGCAAAATAGATATATGGTTTCTTGAAAGAATATATGAAATTATTAAACTTGAGTTTAAACTAAAACAGTTAAAGTTTCCTTTGTCTAAAGATTTCTTATTAGACTTAAAGTTAAATGGTTTTTCAGATACTAAAATTTCTCAGATTTTATCGACAAAAGAAAGTAAAATTTTTAATTTAAGAAAAAAATATAATTTATCTCCAACTTTTTTTAAAGTTGATACTTGTGCAGGAGAATTTTCTACAAAAACATCTTACCTATACTCTTCATATGAGCCTTCCAGTTTAGATACAGATATATTTATTGAAAATAAAATATCTAATAAGAAAAAAGTAATCATCCTAGGTGGAGGACCTAATCGGATTGGTCAGGGTATAGAATTCGATTATTGTTGTGTACATGCTGCATACTCTTTATCTGAAGAAAAAATTGAAACCATAATGATAAATTGTAATCCAGAAACTGTTTCAACAGATTACGACACCTCAGATAAGCTATACTTTGAACCACTCACATTAGAAGACATATTTGAAATTGTTAAAGCAGAAATTCTTAAAGGAAAGCTATTAGGTTTAATTATACAATATGGTGGACAAACACCATTAAAGTTATCAAAATTACTAGAAAAATATAAAATACCTGTTATTGGAACCTCTCCTGATTCTATTGATTTGGCTGAAGATAGAGAGAGATTTAAAAGATTTTTGCTTAAATGTGGTTTAAAACAACCAAATAATGGAACAGCAAAAAATCAGATACAAGCAATGCGTATTGCAAATAAAATTGGTTACCCTGTTATAGTTAGACCCTCTTATGTTTTAGGAGGAAGAGCTATGCAAATTGTTTACGAAGAAAGTGAGCTAAAAAAATATCTAAATCAGCTTACACGGTTTTTTGGAAAAAACCCCATACTAATTGACAAATTTTTAAATGACGCAGTTGAAGTTGATGTTGACGCTATAGCAGATGGAAAAAACGTTTTTATAGCTGGGATAATGGAACATATAGAAGAAGCTGGTATTCATTCAGGAGACTCTGCTTGTTCTTTACCCCCTTACTCATTAGATTACAAAACTATAAAAAAAATAGAAACACAAACAATATTAATAGCAAAAAAACTCAAAGTTATAGGATTACTAAATATCCAGTTTGCAGTTAAAAAATACAAATCCAAAGAAGAAATATATATTTTAGAAGTTAATCCAAGGGCGAGTAGAACTGTACCCTTTGTAGCAAAAGCAACAGGCAACCCTATAGCAAAAATAGCGGCAAAGTGTATGGTAGGTAAAAAACTAAAAATGTCCCAGCTCTACCCTTGGAAAAGTAATAACAAAGTAGCAGTAAAAGAGGCAGTTTTTCCTTTTAAAAGATTTAAGGGCGTTGATGTATTACTTGGTCCAGAAATGAAATCTACAGGTGAGGTAATGGGCTTAGATAATAATTTTGGACATGCTTTTGCAAAATCTCAGTCTGCAACCGGTATTTCTATTCCTTTAAAAGGAAACATATTTATTTCTGTTAAAGACAAAGACAAAGAGTTTATTTCTGAAATCTGCCAAAAATTAGTTAAATTTGGCTATAATATAAATTGTACTAAAGGAACCGGAGATTTTTTAAAAAATAAAGGATTTTCAGTAACTATCGTAAATAAAGTAAGGGAAGGACGCCCTCATATAGTAGATTTGATTAAGAACAATAAAATAGAAATGATTTTTAATACTACGGAAGGAAGCAAATCAATTTCAGATAGCTTTTCACTTAGAGAGGCAGCATTACTATCTAACATACCCTACTATACTACAATTGCTGGTTGTAATGCAGTACTTTTAGCAATAAAAAAACTAAAATCTTCAAAAAGTAATATAAAATCATTGCAATCTTATTAATATTTTCATATAAAAGTTTCTTTAAGAAATAAAATTGGAGAATGCTAATGGAAAAATTTCCAATCACTAATAAAGGATATGAAAAGCTTGAAACAGAATTAAGGTTTCTAAAATCTTCCGAAAGACCGAGTGTAATAAAAGCAATTGCGGAAGCTAGAGCTCATGGTGACTTATCAGAAAATGCAGAATATCACGCTGCTAAGGAAAAACAGAGTTTTATAGAAGGAAGAATAGCAGACTTAGAAAACAAAATTAGTAGAGCAGAGGTTATAAATACAGGAATTTTATCAGGTGATAAAGTAATTTTTGGAGCGACTGTTACATTGGGAATTGTAGGGAGAAAAAAAAATATAGTCTACCAAATAGTTGGGACTGAGGAAGCCGATGTTGAAAATGGGAAGATATCTGTTTCTTCTCCATTAGCACGTGCACTCTTAGGAAAAAAAATTGATGATTTAGTAGAAGTATCTTCACCTGGAGGTTCTAAAGAATATGAAGTTGAAAATATAGAATTTATTTAACTAATGGGAAATAATAAAATTGTCTGGGCTCTTTTGGACAATAGAACGGGCAACAGGAATCAAATACTTGGAGTACTATCCAAATTGGGCTTTGATTTTAAATTAATAGAAATTAGGTATAATTTTTTTTCTGTTCTTCCTAATTTTTTTTTTCAAATTTTTTATAAAAATTTCCATATACATTCTCTGAGAAACCTTAAAGAAGGACTTAATCCTGATATAATTTTATCTTGTGGCAGAAGGACGGCAACGGTAGCATTAGAATTGAAAAAAAAATTTAATTTTAGACCTTTTTGCATTCATTTAATGTATCCAAGGTTTACTTTATTCAAGAAAAATTTTGATTTAATCTTTATTCCTTACCACGATAAAGTTAAAAGAACAAATACTATCATAAAATGTTTAGGCTCACCAAGCAATGTAAAGTTGTTAAAAATTTCTAATCACAAATATGAAGAGCCAGTGATTTTTTTGATTTTAGGTGGTAATAATAAAAAATACGTATTTTCTGCTGATGAAGTCGAGAAATTAATAGATAAAGTAGTGAATAATTTATCTAATAGAAAAGGAACTGTTTTAATTACAACCAGTAGGAGATCGTCTAAAGCCTTAATAGAAAAAGTTAATATGATGAAAAAAGATATATCAATAATAAAAGAAGTATATCACCCTAATATTACAAAAAATAGGAATCCTTATATTAAATATTTAAGTATAGCAAATGAAATAGTAGTAACCGGAGACTCTACATCTATGATAAGTGATGCATGTGAAACAGGAAAACCAGTAAGAATTTATTATAATGAAAAATTTTGTACAAAAAAACATATAAATTTTTGTGAGTCTCTTATAGAAAAAAAATATGCTTTTCCAATTGATACTTTAGGAAAAAAATGCAATATAATTAAAAAGTTAAATACATCTACTATAATTGCTGATCACATTAAAAGAAGTTTTAAAAATGGAAAAAATTGATACTAACTTGATTATTTTGGGATCTGGTCCAGCTGGATGCACCTCTGCTATATATGCTGCAAGGGCTGACCTTAGGCCAGTTTTAGTTCATGGAAGTCAACCTGGAGGACAACTTACAATTACCACAGATGTCGAAAATTATCCTGGATTTGCGTCTCCTATTCAAGGCCCTTGGTTAATGGAACAAATGATAAAGCAAGTTGAAGAAGTAGGATGCAAGGTGCTTGAAGAAAATATTTCGGAGGTTGACCTTAGTTCGAAGCCTTATAAATTAATTTCGCATGGAAAAAAAGTTTTTCAAGCTAAAAGTATTATTATCTCAACTGGGGCTAGCGCTAAATGGTTGGGCTTAGAGTCTGAAAAAAAATTCACTGGATTTGGTGTTTCAGCATGTGCCACTTGTGATGCATTTTTTTTTAAGGACAAAATAGTAGCAGTTGTTGGAGGCGGAAATACGGCAGTAGAAGAGGCTCTTTACCTCACAAAATTTGCAAGTAAAGTAGTACTTATTCATAGAAGAGATAAACTTAGGGCAGAAAAAGTCCTACAAAATAGATTGTTTAAAAATGATAAAATCAGAGTTATTTGGAATAGTGTGGTTAGTGAAATTATAGGAATCTCCAATCCAAAGAAAGTAAAGGCTTTAAAACTAAAAAGCTCAGAAAACTCATCTATTACAGATTTAGAAGTTGATGGTGTCTTTATAGCGATTGGCCATAAACCCAATACAAGTCTGTTTATGAATAAATTGGATCTAGATCAAGAGGGTTACATTAAGACAAAAAACCAAATTTTTACCAGCGTACCAGGCGTTTTTGCAGCAGGAGATGTACATGATAAAACTTACAGACAAGCGGTTACAGCTGCAGGATTTGGCTGTATGGCGGCATTAGAAGCAGAAAAATTTTTAACATCAATAGAAAATTGAATTATTTTTTTTATTTAGGTACAAGTGTGAAACCCATTCTTCATAACCATTAAATAATTTTGTTGGATATCTGTTTCCTGTTTCTATATCTCTCTCATACTCTTGACTCCAGCGTCTATGTGGAACTTTAGGGTTTACGTTTGCCCAAAAACCATATTCTTTTGGAGCAATAGTTTGCCAAAATGAATTTTCTTTAGTATTTGAAAATTTAATCTTTACTATTGATTTAATTGATTTAAATCCATACTTCCATGGGATTACAAGCCTGATTGGAGCACCATTTTGTTTTGGCAAAGGATTTCCATATACTCCAGTAGCAATAAATGTTAATGGGTTCATTGCCTCCTCTATGGTTATTATTTCTTTATATGGCCAAGGATACCAATTTTGTTTTTGATTCGTGGCTTCATCAGGTCTAAAAAATGTTTCAAACTCCACATATTTTGAGTCGGGTTTAGGATCTAAAATTTTTATTAAAGAAGATAGCTCAAATCCGTACCAAGGAACTATCATAGACCATGCCTCGACACACCTAAATTTATAAATTCTTTCTTCGATCTCAACTTTTTTCAAAATATCATCCAAAGAAATACTGCCTTTAAAATTATTTGAACCTACAATTTCTATTTTCCAGTTTTCTGTATTTAGACTTTGAGCCTGTTTCCAAATTTGTTTAGTTGTACCAAATTCAAAAAAATTATTATACTTTGCTATTTTTTCAAAGCTAGTCGGCTTTCTTTCTATAATTTTTTCAAAACTATTTTTCGATAAGGTATCTGCTAATGATTTGGAAAAATTAGATAAAGCTAATGATCCAGTTAAGCCTAGAAGCAGTTTTCTCCTATTGATAAAAAATTTCTCACTTGTAACGTTTTTATTTTTAAAATATTGAAATTTTTTTTTGATAAAATGCATTATTTTATTATTATATTAAAACTATGAAGATACTACCACTATTTATAATTATATTATTGTGTTCTTGTACCTCAGTATCAATCACAGATAGAAAACAATTAATAATTTTAGGTGATGATGTAATATATCCTCAAGCATTCAAGGCTTTCAAAAATTTTAAAATGAATAATAAGTTAATTAGTGAGGGTGAAGATTTTGATAAAATCCAAGAAATAACAGATAAAATTAAAAAAGCTATAAAAGTTTTTTATAAAAAAAATAATAGACCAGATCCCACTTCAAATTTTAAATGGGAAGTAATATTAGTAGATAATAAAGAAGTAAAAAATGCATGGTGTATGCCAGGAGGAAAAATGGCCGTTTATTCTGGAATACTAGATATAGCTAATAATAATAATGCTTTAGCCGCTTTAATGGGGCATGAGATAGCGCATGCAGTTGCTAGACACGGATCCGAAAGAGCTAGCCAAGGAGTTTTAATTGATTTAGGAACTATGGCTTTGGAAAAACTAATATTAGGCCAACCCTTATCTGGAGATGGCAGAAGATTGTATGAATACTTTGCAAATTTTGGTTTAATGTTGCCTTTCAGCAGGAGTCATGAAACAGAGGCTGATTATCTTGGATTAGTTTTTATGCATATTGCTGGTTATGATATGGAAGAAGCAGCTAACATGTGGAAAAGAATGAGCAAGACTAGCTCCAGAAGCCAACCACCTGAATTTCTTAGCACTCATCCTTCTCACAAAACTAGAATAGATAACATCAAAAAATGGATACCCGAAGTTAGAGAAAAATTTAAGTTATCCTAGTTAATTTATTTTTTCGCAAGCATTTTTAATTCTGTTTCCAGCTTTTATTAAAAGTTCGTCAGACGTCGCATATGAAATTCTAAAGTAATCTTTTTTGCCAAAGGCAATGCCTGGAACTACTGCAACTCCTGCTTCTTCAATTAGGTATTCACAGAAGGCGGAATCATCCTTTAATATAATACCATTGACAGTTTTTAACCCCATTAATTCTGAACATGAAGGAAATATATAAAATGCACCTTCAGGTTTATTTACGTTCAATCCTTTACATTGATTAATAATATCAGATATTAAGTCTCTCCTTTTTTTAAACATTTGATTATTTTTTTTAATAAACTCTTCTTCTCCCTTTAAAGCTTCTAAAGCAGCATATTGAGAAACAGAACTTGGGTTAGTAGTTGATTGTGATTGAATTTTAGCCATAGATTTAATAATTTCTTTTGATGCTCCTGCATAGCCGATTCTCCATCCAGTCATAGAATAAGCCTTAGAAACTCCATTGACTGTCAAAATCCTATTTTTATGTTTTGGAAATATCGAGGCTATTGTAGAAAATTGATAGTCATCATAGACTATTTTTTCGTAAATATCATCTGATATTATACCTATATGAGGGTGCTCATCTAATAATTTACCAATTTCTCTCAATTCATTTATAGAATAGCAACTTCCAGTAGGATTTGAGGGAGAGTTGATAACTATCCATTTGGTCTTACTTGTTATTTTCTTATTGAGTTGTGCATAAGTTACTTTGAAGTTGTTTTCTTTACTGGTTTCTAAAATTACTGGGATGCCTTCAGCTATTACAACCATATCAGGATATGATACCCAATAAGGAGCTGGTATAATTACTTCATCACCTTTATCTATTGTTGCTAACAAAGCATTAAATAAAACCTGTTTTCCTCCAGCACCTACAGTAATCTCATCAATTTCATAACCTACGTTATTATCTCTTAAAAACTTTTCACAAATTGCTTCTTTTAACTCCGGAATACCATCAACCGCTGTATATTTAGTTTTGCCTTCTTTTATAGCTTCAATAGCCGCATTCTTGATATGAATTGGTGTATCAAAGTCTGGCTCGCCTGCTCCTAATCCTATAACATCTTTTCCTAATGCTTTTAATTCCCTAGCCTTTGAAGTTACAGCAATAGTTGGAGATGGTTTTATACTATTCACTCTTTCAGATATAAAATTATGTTTCATAAAAAATTATTTATTTGATAATAATAGTATATCTTTTTTTTTAAAATTTTTAAAATGATTAAGGAGAAAAATATTAATCCGTATATAAAAAAACTTGGCACTGAAAATGCCTTTATTCTTCTAGCAAAAGCGCAAAAACTTCAAGAAGCAGGAAAAAAAATTATAAATTTAGGAATTGGACAACCGGATTTTAAAACACCTGGGCACATAGTAGAGGAAGCTGTTAAGGCGCTAAGAAATGGCGAGCATGGTTATACACAAGGTAAAGGTTTATTAAAATTAAGGGAGGCAGTATCATCTGATATTTTTAATAGAAGGAAAGTCGTAATTAATCCAGAAAATATTGTAATTGTACCAGGAGGAAAAGTCACAATGTGGCACACAATTTTAATGTTTGGAGGTCAAGGTAAGGAAGTTATTTATCCCAATCCCGGGTTTCCAATATATGAAAGTGCTATTAAATATTCTGGAGCTAAACCAGTACCAATTAAACTAGATATATCTAGCGACTTTGAAATGAATCTGGAAGTATTTGAGAGTTTGATAAATAAAAATACTTCTTTAATAATTTTTAACTTTCCGTCTAATCCTATAGGGAAAGTAATTTCAAGGAAGAATATTGAAACATTAGTATCAATTTTGGAAAAATATCCAAATATCAAAATATTGTCAGATGAAATTTATAGCAGAATTCTATATGAAGACGCAGAATTCTGTTCTATGTTGGAATATCCAAGTCTTAGAAATAGACTGATAGTTCTTGATGGATGGTCCAAAACATACGCTATGACTGGATGGAGAATTGGGTATGGAGTGTGGCCTTCAAAATATGCAAATATTGCCGAGCAATTGAATATTAATTCTTTTTCATGTACAAATACTGCCACGCAATTTGCAGCTATTGCTGCATTGCAAGGACCTCAAGATTTTGTAGAATTAATGGTGTCAGAATTTAACAAAAGAAGAAAAACAATGACCAAATATTTAAATAAAATTGAAGGGTTTGATTGCGTTAATAGTAAAGGTGCGTTTTATTTATTTCCCTCAATAAGAAAAACAGGCTTGAAATCAGATGAAGTAGAAAATATCTTATTAAATAAGCTTGGAATTGCTGCAGTTTCAGGAAAAAGCTTTGGTAATTTTGGAGAGGGTTACATAAGGTTTTCCTATGCAAACTCTGAGGAAAATATAATATTAGCTTTACAAAAAATTAAAGAGTATTCAGAAAAAAAAGGTTGGCATGCTAAAACTAAATAAAGATGTAGTAAAAGAATTATTTCCAAATATTGAAGAAAAAAAATTTAAACTTACGACCGAAATGAGACCATCTGGTGATCAAATTAATGCTATAAAAGAACTATGTGATGGGTTAGGAAAAAAAGAAAGCAATCAAGTTTTGTTAGGAGTTACAGGTTCTGGAAAAACCTTTACAATGGCAAATGTTATTAATATCATACAAAAACCTTCATTAATTATGGCTCCAAATAAGACTCTTGCAGCACAATTATATGGCGAAATGAAACTTTTATTTCCAAATAATGCAGTAGAGTATTTCGTTTCATATTATGATTATTATCAGCCTGAAGCATACGTGCCACGTACGGACACCTTCATAGAAAAAGATGCTTCTATAAACGAGCACATAGATCGTATGAGACATTCTGCTACTCGTTCATTATTCGAAAGAAATGATGTAATTATAGTAGCATCTGTATCTTGTATATATGGATTGGGTCCAGTAGAAACCTATTCAAAAATGATATTATCACTATTTAAAGGTCAAAAAATATCTAGAGAAGAAATTGTAAAAAAGTTTGTTGCTCTTCAGTATAAAAGAAATGATCATAATTTTGTTAGAGGTACATTTAGATTAAGAGGAGACATTGTAGAAATTTTTCCTGCACACTTGGAAGCATCGGCTTGGCGAATAGAAATGTTTGGCAACAATATTGAAACTATTAATGAAGTAGACTTTTTAACGGGTAAAAAAATTAAACCATTAGATAAAATTAAAATATACGCTAATAGTCATTACATAACTTCTAAGCCAACACTAGAACAAGCTATGTTAGAAATAGAAGATGATTTAATTAAAAGAACAAAAGAACTAAAAAAAGCAAATAAATTATTAGAAATGCAAAGATTGGAACAGAGGACAAAATATGATTTAGAAATGCTGAAGACTACTGGGATGTGTCAAGGGATAGAAAATTACTCTAGATATTTGTCCGGAAGAAATCCAGGGGAACCGCCTCCTACATTATTTGAGTACTTTCCTCAAGATAGTATTCTTTTTGTTGATGAAAGTCATGTTGCTATACCTCAAATAGGAGGAATGTACAGAGGAGATGCAAATAGAAAAAGTACTCTATCAGAGCACGGATTTCGTCTTCCTTCTTGTAAAGACAATAGGCCTTTAAAATTTGAGGAGTGGGATGCAATGCGACCAAATACAATTATGGTATCAGCCACACCGGGAGACTGGGAATTAGAAAAAACTAATGGAATTTTTACTGAACAAGTTATAAGACCTACTGGTTTAGTAGATCCACTTTGCGAAATTAGAGGAGCAAAAAATCAAATTGATGATTTGTTAGGTGAGATTAAACAAACAGTAGAAAATGGCTGTAGGGTTTTAGTAACTACATTGACAAAAAAAATGGCAGAAAATATTACTGATTATCTAAAGGAAAACAATGTTAAAGTTAAATATTTACATTCAGATATAGATACTCTTGAGAGAATAGAAATTATTAGAGAACTTAGACTAGGTATCTTTGATGTCTTAGTAGGTATTAACCTTCTAAGAGAAGGACTCGACATTCCAGAATGCTCGCTAGTTGCTATTCTTGACGCTGACAAAGAAGGGTTTCTTAGGTCAAAAACCTCTTTAATACAGACTATCGGCAGAGCTGCTAGAAATGTTAACGGTCGCGTTATCTTATATGCAGATGTAGAGACTGGTTCAATTAAAGAAGCTCTCAAAGAAACAAATAGAAGGAGAGAAAAACAAATAGCTTGGAATAAAAAAAATAATATTCTACCTAAAACAATTAAGAAAAATATTAAAGATTTATTAGAAAATATTAAAATAGAAGATAAAAATAAATTAGATAATAATAGAAATAATCTAAAAGCTTACATAAGCGATTTAAAAAAAGAGATGTATAAAGAAGCAGAGTCACTTAATTTTGAAAAGGCTGCAAGGCTAAGAGATGAAATCTCTCAATTAGAAAAGAATGAGCTAGATCTAAAATGAAAAAATATAAATTGGTATCACTTGTAACTGGAGCTTCTAAGAGAATAGGCAAAGAGATTTCTATAAAATTAGCAAGAGAAAATAAAAATGTAATAATACATTATAATAAATCTGAGAAAGCAGCTATATCGCTAAATAAGGAATTAAATAAAAACTTTAAAGTATTTTCGACAATTATCAAAGCAGACCTTAGCAAACCGGATCACATAAAAGAACTGTTTAGAACTCTTAAAAAAAAAAATTTAATAGTCGATTGCTTGATAAATAATGCCTCGACCTTTTATTATGATAATATTAAAAAAGTTAACTTAAATTCTTGGAATAAACATATTATTCCAAATCTTTATTCTCCTTTAATGCTTTCTAAAGAATTTGCTAAAAATCTTCCTAATGATATTTATGGGAATATAATAAATATAGTTGATCAAAGAGTACTAAATTTGACTCCTCACTTTTTAAGTTATACTATTTCAAAATCAGGCTTGTGGACTTTAACTAAAACCTTAGCATTAGAATTAGCTCCAAAGATTAGAGTTAATGCTATAGGACCTGGACCAACAATAAAAAGCAAATTTCAAACAGAAAATGAATTTAGTATGCAATGTAAATCTCTTCCTCTTAAGGAAGGAGCAGAACCAGAGCATGTAGCAGAAACAATATTATTCTTGTTAAAAGTTAAATCTATTACAGGGCAAATCATAGCGCTTGATGGAGGACAGCATTTGGGTTGGGGACAAGTAAAAAATAATACAAAGGTATTAGACTAAATGGAAAAAAAATCTATTTTTGTTAAAGACTTTATAACAAATAGTTCAATAGGTATTTATCCTAAGGAGAAGCATAAAAAACAAAAACTTAAAATTTCTGTGTATTTAACATTAGAAAGAGTAAAAAAAAAGGATGCCATAGGAAGTACAGTATCGTATGAAGAAATAATATCTGTTCTAAGTGAAATAAAAGATTATAAACATATCAATCTTTTAGAAACACTTGCGAAAAAAATATTTTCTAAGTTAGAAAAAATTAATAATATAAAAAAAATTAAAATAGTAATAGTCAAATGTAATATATTAAGTGGTAATCAAGAAGTTGGAATAACTTTGGAACAATCAATTTAAATAAACTGTATAAAAATTGCAAAAAGGAATTGAAAATATAAAAAAAGTAATAAACAAAATACCATGCAGTAGTGGTATTTACAAAATGATTTCTGTAAAAAATGAAATTCTTTATATTGGTAAAGCAAAGAATTTATATAAAAGAGTCAACTCATATACTAATCCTGTTAGATTGAATAATAGATTACAAAGAATGATAAGTCTAATCGAGAAAGTAGAATTTATTACAACATTAGATGAAACTAAGGCACTTTTATTAGAGGCAAGTTTAATTAAGGAAATTAAACCTAAGTTTAATATTCTTCTGAAGGATGATAAAAGTTATCCTAATATAGAATTAAGAATAGGTCATCAATGGCCTCAAATAAAAAAACACAGAGGGAAAAAAAATGAAAGTCATTGCTATTTTGGTCCTTTTGCATCGGCTTATCATGTAAATGTTACTATAGATACTCTTCAAAAAATTTTTTCTTTAAGAACCTGTACCGATTACGAATTTAAAAATAGGAAAAGACCATGCATACAATATCAAATACAAAGGTGCTCAGCTCCTTGTACTGGGGAAATTTCTTCGAAAAAATATAAAGAGATAGTAGATAACCTACTCAGCTACATGAATGGAAAAGATAGTAATGTCATAAATAATTTAATTACTAATATGAACGATGCATCTAAAGAATTAAATTTTGAAAAAGCAGCAAGTTTAAGAGACAAAATTAGATCCTTAGAAAGGACTAACCAAAACTTTAAAAATATATTTAAAAATATAGAAGAAGCAGATTTTTTTAGTATTACTAACATAAAAAATGAAATAGCCATTGAAGTCACTTTTTGTAGAAACGGCCAGAACTTTGGCTCTAATACCCACTACATTGAGTCAAAAATAGAAGATGATTTAAAAGTGATACTTCAAAAGTTTTTAGTACAATTCTACAGCACTCAACATATTCCTAAAAAAATAATAGTATCTGAAGAAATTTATGAGCGTAAACTTTTAGAAGACGCCTTTTTTCTTAAAACTAATTCAAAAACAAAAGTATTATTGGCTGAAAATGAAAATATAAAGACTATAATAAAAGAATCAAAAAAGCTGGCGGAAATAAATTTAGCAAAAAAAATATCAGAAATACAAAAAACTAGAAATCTTTTAAATAGCCTAAAAAGTAAATTCAAGTTTAAAAATGAGATTAATAGTATTGAGGTTTATGATAATTCTCATTTTTCCGGAAAGGCAGCAGTAGGAAGTTATATTGTAGCTGGTAAGGAAGGTTTTTTAAAAGAAAAATATAGAAAATTTAATATAAAGAATTCTAATCCACAAGATGATTACTCTATGATGGAAGAAGTTTTATCTAGAAGAATAAAATATGGGAATTTACCCAATCTGATTATTATAGACGGAGGTAAAGGACAACTCTTTAAAGTAAAAACTGTTTTTTTTAGAATGCAAATATTTGATACTAATATAATATCAATAAGTAAAGGAAAAAAAAGAAATGCTGAAAAAGAAAGATTTTTTTGTAAAAATGGAGAGGAAATTTTTTTAGAAAGAAATGATCCATTGTTTTATTATTTACTTAGATTAAGAGACGAAGCACATAGATATGCCATCAATAACCATAAGATATTAAGAAGAAAGAAACTGTTTAAGTCTGAAATAGACATGATACCAAAGGTGGGAGCTAAAAGGAAAAAAAACCTTCTATTATTTTTTAAAAATATTGAAGAATTAAAGAATGCTAGTATTTCAAGAATTTGTAAAGTTCCTGGTATTAACAAAGAAATTGCCATGGAAATTTATAATTTTTTTGAAAGAAACTAATATGCAAAACTTTCCAAATATAATTACATGTATTAGATTAGCTGCTCCTTTTTACTTCATTATTTTGATAATAATATTTAAAAATCAAAATACACAATCCTTAATTATCTTTTTTACATTTGTTATATTAAGTATAACAGATTATTTAGATGGTTTTTTGGCAAGAAAATTTAATGTTTCCTCTGATTTTGGAAAGATATTTGATCCAATATCAGATAAAATTTTGACTACATCTGCGTTGATATATCTAAGCTCAATCAATAGTGACATATTATTTCCTTCTGTTTTAATTATTTTTAGAGAATTCTTAATATCAGGTGTAAGAGAGTATTCGTTATTAAAAAGAAAAGAAAGTGTTAATGTCTCAATACTATCAAAGATTAAAACGGCTTTACAATTTATTACTATTAGCCTGCTTTTAATTACATTTGGAGTAGAAGATAACTTATTTTTTGAAGAGTTTATAAAAGCTTACCAGGTTGTGAATTTCTGTCTTTGTGGCCTGTGGGTTGTGACTTTCTTGACACTATATACAGGATTTCAATATTGTTATAAAGTGTATAAAAATTATAAAATGGAACATTTAAAATGAAAATATTGTATTTTTCTTGGATAAAAGATGGCATCGGAAAAAATCAAGAAGAAATTAATCTAGATGATAATATCAAAACCATTTCAGATTTAATAGACTTTTTAATTAAAATCGATCAAAACTACGAAAAGGTATTTAATGACATATCTGCAATTAGATTTTCTAAGAATATGAATGTTGTGAATATCGATGAAAATATAAGCAATGATGATGAAATAGCTTTTTTTCCTCCAATGACAGGCGGATAATGATAAAAGTCCAAACACAAAACTTTTCTATAGAAAATGAAATCAATCAGTTGCTTCAAAGAAACAATAATGTAGGCGCAATAAGTAGTTTTGTGGGAGTAGTTAGAAATAAATTTAGAGATAAAGACCTTATTTCTATGACTCTAGAACACTATCCAGGCATGACAGAAAAGATGTTAAAAAAAATAGAGGACGAAGCTATTTCAAGATGGAATTTACTAGATACCCTTATAATACATAGATATGGAGAGCTTTTTCCAGGTAATAATATCGTTCTAGTAATTACTCTTTCAAAGCATAGAAAAGATGCTATTAGCGCGTGTCATTTTTTGATAGATTGGCTAAAAACAAAAGGACCATTTTGGAAGTATGAAAAAACAAAAAATTCTGGTCATTGGGTAGAGGCCTTAGAAAGTGATAATTTAGAAGAAAGAAAGTGGGAAGACTAAACTTGATTTTTAGTTAATATCGTGTAGTTTTCAATAAGATTCTTACAAATCAA
>JAYYAX010000001.1:0-38653 GCA_036042925.1 Pseudomonadota bacterium | reverse complement strand
ACTAATGATAAAGTTAACATTAAAAAATTTCAATAAATTAAAAAAAAAAAGCAATATTCAAAAAGTTACCCACATATCAAATTTAAGATACAAAAATTTATTTTTTATATGAATAAATATATAATTTTATCAAAAATAATTATAAAATAAGATTTATTTTGAATTTTGCAAAGATGTCCACAATTAATCAACATATCTATTTAATATCAGATTCTACTGGTGAAACAGTATCAACTATAGCAAGATCTATATATGCTAGATTCGAGAATATAAATTTTATAGAAAATAAATGGGCGCTTATTAGAACTGAAAAGCAAATAGATAAAATAATTGAAACTATTAAAAATAAAAAAGGCGTGGTTCTATACACTATGATTAATACGAAACTAGAAGATTACCTTAAAGCAGAATGTAGTGATATAAACGTTACATCACATAATGTATTAGACAGTATTATCAATAAAATAGAAAATTTTTACGAAATACAACCAGTAACTAAACAAGCACCAGGAAAACAGCACTCTCTTTCTGAGGACTATTTTGAAAGAATAGAGTCTTTACAATATGCCATAGCAAATGATGATGGACAAAGAAGTAATGACTTAGAAAAAGCTGACATAATATTTTTCGGAGTTTCTAGAACATCAAAGACACCAACATCTATTTACCTAGCAAATAAAGGCTATAGAGTAGCTAATATACCATATGTATTGGATCAAAGAATTGAACTATCTAATATAAATAAAAAAACTTTAGTAATTGGTTTATTTGCAAGCCCAGAAAGATTACAACAGATAAGAGCCTCACGTTTACAATCTTTAAAAGAAAAGAAGTCTACAAATTATATAAACATAGAAGTATTAAAGAAAGAAATAGCAGAGGCAAAGAAAATATGCTATAGAAATAAGTGGTCAACTATAGACGTCACAAAAAAATCTATAGAAGAAATAGCGGCAACAGCCTTAGAGTATCTGAAGATTTTCAGAAATAAAGAAATGTTTAATGAAAACAATAAAGTATAATACACTTGGAATTTTAGGAAAGCCGCTTAGACAATCATTATCTCCTACTTTGCATAATTATTGGATAAATCAAAACAAGCTCGAATATGATTATTGCAAATTTGAGTTAGAATGCTTAGATAATATTGATAAGTCTATCAGGAAGCTAAGATTAAAAGGACTTAATGTAACCATACCTTTCAAAAAAGAAATAATAAAATATCTTGATGAAATTGATAAAACTGCTCAAAAGCTTCAAGCAGTAAATACTATAAAAAACAATGATGGGATATTGAAGGGATATAATACAGATGTATCTGGGTTTATATCAGGATTAAATAGCTTAAATAAGTTAAATAAGGAAAAACCAGCAGTTATATTGGGAGCGGGGGGAGCTTGTGAGTCTGTTATATACAGTTTAATAAGAAAAGGTCTTAAGCATATTTTTTTAATGAATAGAACAGTTGAAAAAGCAAAACTACTAAAGAAAAAGTATAAAGAAGTAACTGTTATAAAATGGCTTGAAAAGGACATATTGCAGTTAGCAGGCCTAATTGTAAATTGTACGAGTTTAGGTATGGTTGGATATCCTAGTCTACCTATATCGTTGAAAAAGGTAAGCAAAGATACTAAAATATATGACATAGTTTATAATCCTTTAGAAACAAGACTAATCAGAGAAGCAAAAAAAAATAAACTAGAATATGTTACAGGCTTACCTATGTTTTTGGGACAAGCGAAAAAAAGCTTTGAAATTTGGTTTGGCATAACTCCAAAAATAAATAACTATATTATTTCTAAAATAAAGAAGAAAATAGAAAACAAATGATAGTATTAGGAATTACCGGAACAGTAGGTACAGGAAAATCAGAGATCTGTAAGTTTTTAAAAAAAAAAAGAATTCCTATTTTTGATAGCGATTATGAAGTAAAACAATTATATAAAAAAAAATCAGTATTAAATATAATTAGACAAAAATTTCCACAGGCCTTCAATAAAAATACTTTAATTAAGGAAAACTTATCTAAAATTGTATTTAATAATCAAAGAAAACTATTTTTATTAGAAAGAATCATTCATTGCCTGCTAAAAAAAAGAAGCTATTTATGGATAAGAGAACAATATAGAAGAAGAAAAAAGATAGTTGTTTTCGATGTCCCACTCTTATTCGAAAAAGATAACGTTAAAAAGTATGATAAAACAGTGGTATTAAGTTGTTCTGAAACCATACAAAAAAATAGGGTACTTAAAAGAAAAGGCTGGAATGAAGAAAGATTTTTACAAGTTAAAAAACATCAATTTAAAGAAAAACAAAAGAAAAAGTTTGCAGATTTTGTAATTTACTCAGATAGAGGTAAGAGACTTGCATATAATAATATTTGCACTATTATAAAGAACTGTTACAGAATTAAAATGAGAAGCTCAAATAACATTTTATTATATTTTCAAAAGTGAGAAGAATAGCTTTAGATATTGAAACAACCGGATTAGATCCTAAACTAGGACACAAGATAGTTGAGATTGGATGTATTGAATTAGACAATAATTATCCTACAGGGCATTATTTTCAACAATATATTAACCCGGAAAGAGAAATGCCACAAGAGGCCTTAAAAATTCATGGTTTAACTACAGAATTTTTAAAAGATAAACCAGTCTTCTCAGAAATTGCTAATAAATTATTAAGCTTTTTGAAAAATGGAGAGTTAGTAATTCATAATGCAAAGTTTGATATAAATTTTTTAAATTACGAGCTAGATATTGCAGCGAAAAAAAATTTAGAAAAATTTAAAATTATCGATACTTTGTTGGAGGCTAGAAAAATTTTTCCTGGAGCCGCAAATAATCTTGATGCACTCTGTAGAAGATACAATATAGATACTTCTAAAAGAACAAAACACGGAGCCTTGCTAGATGCTGAACTACTAGCAGAGGTATTTCTAGAAATGAACGGAGGAAGGCAGCAAGGCTTTAACTTGAATTTTGAAAGCGATAAAATACAATTAAATGTTACTACTAAGAAAGAAAAAACGCTATATTGTAAAAAAATTGTTTCTCCAGATAATGAAGAAGTAATATTACATAAAAAACTACTGACTAAAATTAAAGAAAATTTTGGTTAAAAAAAAAAAAAATAATTTATTTACTTTGTTTAATAAAAAAATTATAGATATATATAATAAAAAGAGGTGATTTCTGTATATAGATATAATTATATTTGCAATTATAGCAGGTGTTTTGGGAGCTAATCTTTATAAACTACTCGGAAAAAAGACTAGGGTTGAAAGAAAAGATAAAACTGAGAGTAAAGTAACCCTTTCTGGGCAGCATAAAGAAAATCTTGATGTAGTTTCAGACAATGCTGAAAAAAATGTAGACTTGCTAGAACAAAATATTGATAAGAAGGCTTTTTTAGAGGGAGCAAAAAAAGCTTTTGAAATTATTGTTAAATCTTACAAAGATAATAATATTCAGGCAGTAGAAAGTCTTCTGGCCCCAGAAGTATATGAGTCTTTTAAAGAACAATCAGAATTGCAAGAAAACAAACCCAATTCATTTGAAATGACTGAGCTCAAGGCATCTATCATTAGTTCGGATCTTACGAGAAATGTCGTCAAAATAAAAGTACTTTTTGAGTCTAAACAAAAAACTGTTATTAAAAAAAAATCAGTAACACATAATATCAGAGATGTCTGGGCGTTTGAGAAGGTAGTAGGAAATAATAATCCTAACTGGATCCTAGCAGAGGTTACAGAAGAATGAACTATATTATTTTCACAGCAGCCTTGTTTTTTTTTTACTAGTTGTCAGAACCAAAAAAATTTAGTTTTTTTAGAGAATGATTTAGATAATTTATCTCAAATTAATAAAGAAAGTTTTGATTTATCAATAAAAATTATTTTTAGAGATTGTTTTCATTTTAAAAAGAAAAAAATGAAGCATCCTTACAAAAATGTCTGTGACAAATATGAAGAAAACGATTTTAAAAGATTTAAAAGAGATTTTTTAGAAAACTTTGAGCTAGAAAATACGACAGAAAGCAAAAGAAAGACAGTAGGAAAACTAACGGGGTATTATGAACCCGAAATTAAAGCTTTCTCATATCCTAAAAAGGGATCATATCCTATCTATAAACATCCTTCAAAGAGCGAAACTAAAATAAATGCAGAGGTAACTAGAAAAAAAATTAATGAAGGATATCTTGATGATCATAATTTGGAAATAGCCTGGGTTGAAAATGAAATAGAGGCATTCTTTCTTCATATTCAGGGCTCAGGAAGACTGCAATTAGAAAATAATAAAACCATAAAAGTTAGATATGCCGGAAGTAACAAAAAAAGATATACCTCACTAGGAAAAATATTAATACAAAAGGGTCATATCAGCAAAAAAAATGTAGACATGTACAAAATTAAGAAATGGTTGTACAAAAATAAAAATAAATCTAGAGAATTTTTAAATATGAATCAAAGATATATTTTTTTTGAGAAATATTCAGGTAATATAAAAGGTAGTAGTGGTATGGAACTAGTTCCGTACATTAGTGTAGCCACGGATAAAAGGTTTATTAAAAAAGGAGAAACGATTATAATACAAAGCGCTGATAATAGAAAAGAGATATTTATTGGTATTGCTCATGACGAAGGAGCTGCTATAAAAGGAGAAAATAGAATTGATCTTTTTTCAGGACATGGAGACAAAGCTGAAAGAATAGCAGCAAAACTGAACAAAAAAATATTTGTCAGGAAGTTAATTCCAAAAAAATAAATTTAGGAGGTATTGTGAAAAAAATATTAGAAATTAATGATTTAAAGAAGTTATCAAAAAAAAAGCTTCCTAAGATGTTCTATGATTACATTGATACTGGTGCCTATTCTGGAAAGACATACGAAGATAATGAGAATGATTTTAAAAAAATAAAACTTAAACAAAGAGTAGGAGTTAATATAAAAAACAGAATTCTAAGCACTAAAATATTAGGAAAAAAGTATAATTATCCATTTGGATTAGCACCAGTAGGAATGGGCGGCATGATGTACCCAAATGGAGAAATAGTTGTAGCTAAAGTAGCAAGTGAAATGAATATACCATATATATTATCAACAATGAGTATCTGTTCAATAGAGCAAGTTGCAGAGTACTCCAATAGTACTTTTTGGTTTCAATTATATGTCATGAAGGATAAAGAGTTTGTAAAAAATATATTAGAAAGAGCAAAAAAAGCTAAATGTTCTGCTTTAGTGATAACTATGGATCTACCAGTATTAGCTCAGAGACATAATGATATAAGAAACGGACTTTCAGCTCCCCCTAAGCTAGGACTTAATCAAATATTACAACTTATAAGAAAGCCTGAGTGGTGCTTTAAGATGCTATCTACAAAAAATAGAACATTCGGTAATATTTTAGGGCACGTTAAAGGTGTAAAAGATTTAGCTTCTATTGCTGCCTGGACTAACGAACAGTTTGACCAAGAACTTACGTGGGAATACATTGAATGGTTAAAAAAACAATGGGGAGGAATTACTATATTAAAAGGTATAATGGATGTAGAGGATGCTAAAAATGCATTAAATTTAGGAGTAGATGGCATAATTGTTTCTAATCATGGTGGAAGACAACTTGATGGCACACTTTCTTCCATTTTAGCTCTTAATAAAATTGCAAAGCTTTGTGAGTCTAGGACAGAAGTTTACTTAGATGGAGGAATTAGAAGCGGGACTGATATTATAAAAGCTAAAGCCCTAGGAGCAAAAGCAATTTTTGTAGGAAGACCTTATTTATATGGACTAAGTGCTAAGGGAGACGAGGGTGTAAAAGATATGATAAGAATTTTTAAACAAGAAATGGATATTACTTTAGCGCTTTGTGGAGAAAATAATATAAATAACTTAAGTAAAAATAATTTAGTTGAGTAAAAAATGGAAAGAAAACTAAACCATCACGAATTAAGTCTTTGGAAAGAGGTAACTAAAGATGATAGGAAGATGAAGGATTATTTAACAGAAGAAAAAATAGAAAATAAAGCGGAATCAATAAAGAAAAAAGATAAAATCAGAAAGAATTATGAAGACGTTAATGAAACTAGCAGCAGAAAAATAAAAGATAAAGGTTTAATAAATAAGCAAAAGCCTCAAATCAATAAAAGAATGAGGACAAAGTTTGAAAGAGGCTTGATTAGACCTGAAGCAAATTTAGATCTCCATGGCTATAATAGAATAGAGGCTGAAAAAACCTTAGAAGCATTTATAAAAACTTGCATTTATAAAGAAAAGAGATGTATTTTAGTGGTTACTGGAAAGAAAAAATCCATTTTAGGTTCTAAAAGTGTTTTAAGAGAGTTAGTCCCTAAATGGTTAAACGAAAAAAATTATTCATCCCTTGTATTAGCTCATAGTTATGCTACGCAAAAAGACGGAGGAGATGGAGCTAGATATATCTTATTAAGAAAAAAGGAAAATAATGATGAGTAGAATAGCTAAAATAAAGAGAAAAACTAAAGAAACAGAAATTGATTGTAGATTAAATCTGGACGGGACAGGAGATTACAAAGTCTCAACCGGTATAGGGTTTCTTGATCATATGATAGAGCAACTTTCTAAGCACAGCTCAGTTGATATTTCTCTAAAAGCAAAGGGGGATTTACATATTGATGCGCATCATACTACAGAAGATATAGGCTATGTTTTAGGAAAAGCTATGTCTGAGGCGTTAGCTGAGAGAAAAGGAATAAGAAGATTTGGAAGTTGCTATGCTCCAATGGATGAAACATTGACAAGAGTAGTAATTGATTTATCAGGGAGACCTTTTTTAGTTTGGAAAGTTTTTTTTACACAAACAAAGCTGGGAGATATGGACCTAGAGTTATTTAAGGAGTTTTTTCAGGCTTTTTCTCAGGCCATTGGTGCAAATTTACATGTTGAGAACATTTATGGAGTAAATAATCATCACATAATTGAGTCATGTTTCAAAGCTTTGGCTATATCAGTAAATAAGGCTGTAAAAGTTTCAGAAAAATTAAAAAATAAGGTTCCTTCAACTAAAGGAAAACTTATCAATGACGGCGAAACATGAATGTTGCAATAATAAATTATAATGCAGGGAACCTGGCTTCTTTATATAATTCTTTTTTGAAAGTAAGCAAAAATAGAAAAAAAAAAGTAAATATATTTATTACTGAAAAACCCTATAAGCTCAAGCAAGCTGATAAAGTAATTTTACCTGGAGTCGGAGACTTTTCCGCTTGTAAAAACCAACTTATTAAAATTGAAGGAATGGTGGAAGCTATAAATGATTTCGTTTTTAAAAAGAAGCTTCCTTTTTTAGGTATATGCATAGGAATGCAATTAATGGCAAATAAAAGTTTTGAAAGACTTGAAACCTCGGGATTAGGTTACTTTGACAGTGAAGTAAAGAAAATACCTTATAAAAACGCTAGCTATAAGGTTCCACATATGGGGTGGAACAATATAAAATTAGTTAATAATTCATACAAAAAATCGTTTAGTTCAATGCTTAAAGGAGATTTTTATTTTGTACATAGTTATGAAATGAAATGCAATAACAAGCAAGATATTTTAGCTACAGTAAACTATGGAAAAGAAATAGTTGCAGCAGTATGTAAAGAAAATATTATTGGTGTCCAGTTTCATCCAGAAAAAAGTCAAGAGCAGGGACACAAAATGATCAATGATTTTTTAGACTGGAGTCCATAATGATTACTGTTGAAAAGACTACAATATTTAGAAAGGGAGAAATAGAAGAGTTAACAGAAGCTACTATGGACGCGATTAAAGAGGGAATAGGATTCGGATGGATTAATCCACCGCCTAAAAATAAAGTAAAGGATTATTGGAAAGGAGTTCTTTTAGTCCCTAATAGATGGTTGTTTTTAGGAAGATATAAAGGTTTAATAGCTGGATCGCTTCAAGTTGTAACCTTTTCTTCAACTAATGAAGCATCTATGTTTAGAGTTTTTATAGAAAATCATTTTGTAGCAACGTGGGCCAGAGGTCATGGTTTAGCTAAACTGTTGATTGAAGAAGCAGAAAAGGAATGTATTATTCACAATTTCTCTCATGTTTTATTGGATGTTAGAGAAACTCAAAACAGAGCAATAAGATTGTACGAGCAAATGGGTTATAATTTATGGGGACAGCTACCTGCATATCACAAGCTAGCAAATGATGTTATGGTTTCTGGAAAGTATTTTTATAAATACTTAGGAGAATCAGCGTGATTATATATCCTGCTATAGATCTTTCAGAAGGAAAAATAGTGAGATTGAAGCAGGGAAATTTTAGTAAAAAGACAATTTATAATTATAATGTTAAAGCACAAGTTAACGAATTTGAAAGGTATGGAGCCGAATGGATACACGTTGTAGACTTGGATGGCGCTCTTTCTGGTAAAAATGAGAATAAAAAAATTATAGAAGAAATTCTAGGAGCTACAAATTGTAACATTCAATTAGGTGGAGGAATTAGGTCTTTAAAAAATATAGAAAGTTGGATCGATCTAGGAGTAAGTAGAGTAATAATTGGTACAGCAGCTATAAAAAATAAGGAATTAGTAAGGGATGCTGTAAGATTATTTCCTAAAAAAATTTCCGTAGGTCTTGATTTATTGAACGATAAAGTAGCAATAAAAGGTTGGACAGAGACAGTTGATAATAAAAGTGCAGATTTTTATTTCAAAAAATTTTCTGATTTAGGTGTTGAGAGTATAATTTATACAGATATAAGCAAGGATGGATTACTAAGCGGTCCTAATATTAAAAAAATTAAATATTTTCAAGGCATTATAGAAGTACCTCTTGTGGCTTCAGGAGGAGTTTCATCTTTAGATGATTTATTAAATTTAAAAAAATCTAATGTTTTTGGAACTATAGTAGGAAAAGCTATCTATGATAAAAAAGTAGATGTTAAAAAAATTTTTCATTTAGTCTCGTAATGTTAAAATTAAGAATAATCCCTTGCTTAGATGTAAAAAATGGAAGAGTAGTAAAAGGTATAAATTTCATTGATTTAGTTGATGCTGGAGATCCTGTGGAGTCAGCAAAAGCTTATGACGAACAAGGAGCAGACGAACTCTGTTTCTTGGATATAACTGCTAGCGTTGAAAACAGAGGATTACTTTTTGATATCGTAAATAATACTGCAAAAAATTGTTTCATGCCTTTAACTGTAGGAGGAGGAGTAAAAAAAGTAGAAGACATCAGGCAGCTTCTATTTGCAGGGGCGGATAAAGTTTCCGTAAACACAGCAGCTATAAAAAACCCTAACCTGATATCAGAAGGAGCAAATAATTTTGGAAATCAATGTATAGTTGTAGCTATAGATGCAAAGGCTACTAAAAATAGTGGCATAAAAAGTGGTTATGAGGTATTTTCTCATGGTGGTAGAAATCCTACAAATATTGATGCAATTGAATGGGCAAAAGAAGCTGTAAATAGCGGAGCTGGAGAACTGTTAGTTACATCAATGGACAGAGACGGTACTAAAAAGGGATTTGATTTGGATCTAACAAAAAAAATAAGCTCAAGCGTTTCAGTACCTATAATAGCTTCTGGTGGAGTAGGTAGTTTGAAGGACTTTGTAGATGGTTTTAAAAAAGGAGGAGCAACAGGTCTTTTGGCTGCCTCAGTATTTCATTTTGGTAAGTTTACAATAAAACAAGTTAAAAAAAAATTAAACACAGAAGGTTTACCGGTAAGGAAATAAAATGAGTTCTAAAAAAGAATATGAAATTAAAAATGTACTTTATTACCTAGAAGATTTGATAGAAAAGAAAAAGAAAAGTAATAAAAATATTACCTATACGGAAAAATTATTAGCAGGAAATATTAATAAAATCATTCAAAAAGTTGGAGAAGAGACTGTTGAAGTTTTAATTGAAGCTACTTTAAAAAATAAGCAAAAAACTATTTATGAAAGTGCAGATTTGATTTTTCATTTATTGATTATGTGGAATAAGTTAGAAATTAAAATAGAAGATATAGCAGAAGAGCTAGAAAAAAGAAAAAAGTGATTGATATGGATTATGATAAAAATAATATTTTTGCTAAGATTATAAGAGGAGAAGCAAATGCGGAGGTTATCTATGAGAATAAATATGTTCTCTGTTTTAAGGATATCTCTCCTAGATCAAAAATACATGTACTTATAATTCCAAAAAGGGAATATTTAGACATATATGACTTTTCAAAAAATGCAACCAGTCTAGAAAAAGAGAGTATCTTTAAAGCTTTTGAAGAGATAATAAGCTTTTACAACATAGAAAAAAGAGGTTGTAGAATTATAACAAATCAGGGTATAGATGGAAGGCAAGAAGTTCTGCACTTACATTTTCATTTGTTAGCAGGAAATGATACAGGAACTATGATTGCTCCAAATTTAGGGTAAGTATTTTTTTTCGAAGCAGTTCCAGAATTTTTTTGCAATATTATCTTTGTTAAAATAGTCAATTTCCCTAATGCATGTAGGTGAAGTAACATTAATTTCAGTAAGATAACTATCTATAATATCAATTCCAGCAAAAAAGAGACCTCTATTTTTTAATGTTGATTTAATTCTTTCACATATTTTCAGATCTTTCTTAGTTAAAACAGCTTTTTCAGCTTTTCCGCCTATATGAATATTTGCTCTTATTTGACTTTTACCAGGAACTCTATTTATCGCTCCTACAGGTTCTCCGTCTATCAAGAGAATACGTTTATCTCCTTTTAAAACCTTTTTCACAAACTTTTGAATTATGAAATGCTCATTATCATCTATAAACTTTTCTATTATAACATTTAGATTAGGATCGTTAAATTTACTTAAAAATATGTTTTTACCACCATTTCCAAAAAGCGGTTTTATAACACAACTTTTATGTTTTCTAAAAAAATAATTAATTTCATCTTTATTTTTTGTTATTAAGGTAGGTGGCATTAGATCATAGAAATACGTAACTAAAATCTTCTCAGGAGAGTTCCTAATGGATAAGGGGTCATTTAAAATCTTAGTTTTTTGAGCGACTTTTTCTAATATATATGTAGCTGTTAAATACTTCATATTATATGGAGGGTCTTGTCTAACCAATATTACCGTAAATGAAGATAAAAAGATTTCTTTTGCCTTGGACAATTGTAAAAAATTTTCTTTTTTAATATTTAGACTTCTTACCTCTCTACACATCGCTATCGGTTTATTATCTCTCAAAGATAAGTCATCAACAGTGTAGGTATAAACTTTAAAGTTTTTTTTTAAAGCCTCTTCTATAATTGCTAGAGTGCTATCAGCATTTTTGTCAAGGATTTCTGGCTCATCCATTTGAACAGCAACTTTAATACTAGTCATTTTGATGCTTTTTTCTTTCAGGAGAATTCTTGTCTATTACTAAATTAATTATTTTTTTTACCCCGGCTACATTAGATGCATGATTTAGAACTTTTTTTAGTTCATTCTCATTTTGACTGACACCAATAATATAAAGTACTCTGTTTTCTGTGGTGCTTGAGTAATTTACTTCAGAAATATCTTTGTCAGTCAATAGCTTAGCCTTGAACTCTAAACTAATTCTGGCATCTTTCAAATAATCAATTACATTAGTTTTTCCTACTACTATATAGTTTGCCACTTCCTTTACATTATTTATTTTCCATGCTAAGGAATCTGCAGTTTCTTTTGCATCGCTATTTTTGACAGTTCCTACTAATAATACTTTACCTTCAAAAACTATTATTTTTATTTTAGAAAATATCTCATCATAGTTTGTAGAAAAGAAGGATTCTTCCAATCTTGTTTTGATCAGTATATCCTTTGCAGCTTGTTCTGCTGTTCTTTCTTGAACTAATATCATTCCCCCTGACGCGGCACCACCTATTACCACTTGCGTACAAGAAGTATTTAGTAAGGAAATTACTAGATAAATGACTGCTGTAAAAAATAATTTTATTTTTGTCATATTACTTCGTTAAACCAATACATCTCTTATAAATATCTTCACGACTTTGGTTAGAATTTTTTGCTAAATTAGAAGCAACCTTAGAGGGCTTGTATTTTTTCAATTCTTTAAGCAAGTAGGTATCAGAGAAAATTTTTTTATTTTTGTAACTATTTAGCTCTAATATGATTGTTAACTCTCCTTTAAATTTAAAATCGTTTTTAATATATTTTTCATAGTTGTTAATGTCAATACGAATAACCTCTTCATGAATTTTGGTTAGTTCTTTAATTATTATCATCTTTGTATTTAGATATTCGTTGAATACATCTTTTATAAATAATTTTATTCTAGGCGAGGCTACAAATACTACAAGAGTAGTTTTTAATAGTGAATATTTTTGTAGTACTTCTATGTATTTATTTTTTGGCAAAAATCCTAAAAATAAGAAATTGTCAGTTTTAGCGCCAGAGATAACTAAAGCTGCTGTAATTGCACTAGGACCAGGAATAACAAAAACTTTAATTTTATTCTTTATCACCTGTTGCAGTAACTTATAGCCAGGATCAGAAATTAATGGTGTTCCAGCATCTGAAACTAGAGATATTATTTTATTTTTTTTTAATTCTTTTAAAACGAAACTAATTTTTAACGAACCGTTATGGTCATTGTAAGCTATCCAGATTTTATCTTTAACGCTAATATCAAAAAGGCTAAAGAGTTTTTTGGTAACTCTAGTATCTTCGCAAACAACGACAGAACATTTATTTAAAATATGTAGAGCTCTAAGCGTAATGTCGTATCTATTTCCTATTGGAGTTGAAACAATATACAAGCCATTATCAACTTCTAGCTTTTTATTATTGGTTAAATCTGATAAAAGCATTACTTATGTTAATACAAAAAAAAATAATTAAAAATACTAAGATGTTAATTTTTTTAATATCTATTGTCATATCTTCGTGTGCTGTAAATGATAAAGAGCCCTTTGATATAATAAATGAGGCAAAGAAACTTTTCAACAATATAGCTGGAGATAGTGAAGATATTATATTTGAAGAGAAGGAAAACGAAATAAAAGAAAAAAAAAAATCTGAAGTTTTGCTATCTGATAAAACAAGTCAGACTAATATAATAAAAAATAATAACAAAAAAGAGACCGATAAAGTTAATACTACAAAAAAAAAATCCGAGGAAATTAAAAATTTAGAAGATAAAATTAAAGAAGAAGAAAATATTTCAGAGTCAAAACTTATTAAAAAAAAATTAAAAATCGAAAAAAATCAAACCGAGAATAACTATGAAGTTATAATGAATAAAGAAAAAAAAATATACACAGATCAAATAAAAGTAGGCGTGTTACTTCCATTAACAGGTGAAAATAAATCAATAGGAATAGCAATATTAAATGCCTTAGAGCTAGCTCTATTTCAAACTGATAGCAAGAAAATAAATTTAATTATAAAAGACACTAAAGCCGATCCTATTATAACAAAAAATATTTTTAAAAACTTAATTAATGACAATATTAAGATATTTATTGGACCCTTATATGCAAGTTCTTTATCCTCTATTCAAAATGAAGTAACCTCAAAAAATGTTGATCTTTTTGCTTTAACCAACAATACAAATCTGGCTAAAAAGGGAATATGGACTTTTGGTATAGATCCTCAGCAACAAACGATTACTATCTTAGATTTTCTTTTGGAAAAAGGAAATACAAAAATAGGTTTTTTGCTTCCTGAAAACGCATATGGTTATTTGCTTTATGATACGATTAAAAAGGTATTGAGTAAAGAAAATATTGTTCCTGTTAGAGTAGAGTTTTTCAAAGAAAGTATTGACAGTCAGCGAAAGGCTGCCAAGAAAATCTCCTTGGGGTTTGAAGAATATGAAAACTATTTAAATAGTATTGAAGAAAAAATTAACACTGAAAATGTAGACGAAAATATTGCTTTAACAGAAGTATTAGAAAAACCCTTAGATAGTATTTTCATTGCTGCATCAGGACAAACTTTAACTATATTGGCTTCACAATTACAATATAGTAACGTGGATCCTAAAAAAGTTATTTATGCAGGTACCTCATCATGGGAAGATGAGAGTATATTACAAGAACCAGCTCTTAATAGAAGTTTTTTTTCTGCTACCACTGACTTCTTACAGGAGGAGATTACTAAAACATATTCTATTGCCTATGGGACTAATATGCCAAGAGTAGCAATGGTAGCTTATGATATTTTGTCTCTGCTCAGTTCTGTGATAAAAGAAAAAGGAGACCTTAAAGTAAGTTATTTATTGAATGAGAATGGTTATTTAGGATTGCGCGGCTTGTTTCGTCTAAAACCAAATGGAATTGTAGAAAGAACCTTTCAAATAAAAACAATAAAAAAATCTCAATTTAAGACTTTTCAAAAAGCACCAGAGTTTTTTGAAAATTAACCTATAACAATATATTTGAAACAATGTTATTTATCAAAAGCATTCCCTTTGTACTAAGAAAAAGTCTTCCCGCTTTTTTATAAAGAAAATGACCTCTCTTAAGCCGTTCAATATTTTTTTCGCATATATGACTGGAAAGACTCTCTTTTGTAACTTTTTTTAATTCTGAAATTTTAATTCCATTAGTTTTATAAAGACCAAGTAATAAGAACTCCTCTATAACTTCCTTTGCAAGCATCTTTTTTTCTTCAAAAGTGTCTTTTACGGAATTCATCCAATGCCCTAAGTTTCTGGTATTCCTGAGCTTAATAATAGCATTATTATGTATTATCCTACTGTAGGATGAGGGGCCTATTCCAAAGAAGCTTTTCATATCCAATACTGAAACGTTATATCTTGATTGAAAATTTTTTTTGCTAAAACTGTTTATTTCGTAAAAAATAAATTTTTTTTCTTCTAAAATTTTTTTGTTTCTCTTAAAAAAATTTAAATCTTCAACATAAAGAGGCTTTTTAATATTATGATAATTAAATTCATAAAGTGAAATGTGCTTAACAGGAAGGTCTCTTGATAAATATAACTGTTTTTCAAAACCTCTTACACTTGAGCCAGGGATGCCATATAACAAATCTATGGCTATGTTATCAAAAAAGTAAGAAGATTGTAAAACTGAATTTATAGCTATTTCTTTTCCATATTGTCTTCCTAGAAAATGTAATTCTTTATTTGAAAACGACTGAATTCCAAGACAAATTCTATTTATTCCAATTCTTTTATATTCTCGAAGCCTTTCTTTAGTAACATCTTCTGGATTAACCTCAATACTAATTTCTATATCATTACTAATTTGAAAATTATCCATTATATATTTGATAATTTTTTTCAATAATTTTTTATCCATTACAGATGGACTCCCGCCACCAATATTTATTGAAATAACTTTCTTTTTAAAAGAATAATTTTTAAGAACTTTTAAATCTCTTACATAAGAATTGAAAACAATATTTTTTTTTAAATTCCTTAAAAGTTTATCCTTGTAGTAATCACAATAATTACAAACATTTCTGCACCAAGGCCAATGTATATAAATACAAATATTATTTTTCAAACAAAAACACTTTCAATTTATCTAGAGCTAATTTTCTATGACTGATCTTATTTTTTTCATTTTTACTTATTTCCCCTAAAGTTTTTTTAGCACGGTGAGGAATAAAGATGGGATCATAGCCAAAGCCTTTAGTTCCTCTTGGGGGAAAGGTAAGTGTACCTTTAAGCACCCCATTAAATATATATTTTTTAGCAGGGTTATATACTAAGGCAAGGCAACAAATAAAACTAGCAGTCTGTCCTTCGATTGACTGACCTTTATTTTCTATCTTATTTTTAATTAAATCAAATGCTCTAAGATAGTTATCCTTTAAAGCCCACTCAGCTGAATGTATCCCTGGTTGATTTGATAAAACTTTTATACTAAGGCCACTATCATCAGCTAGGCACGGAAACCTCCAGCTAGTAATGTTACCAGCATTTTCTGCTTTTATAAGTGCGTTCTCTTTGTAACTCTTACCAATTTCATTTGGAGATTTTTTTGTGAAATCAGATAAGGGTAAGAAAGTAATATCTAATGAACTAAAAATTTTATTAAATTCAATAGCCTTATTCTTATTTTGTGTTGCTAATATAATTTTAATTTTATTACGTCCTTGTTGAGATCTTTTGAATTTTAAAAATATTCATACAAGAATCCTTAGAGGCTTTGAACATTTCAGAAAATTGTAAGTTACTAATAGGATCCTTTTCACCAGTGCATTGTATCTCAATAATTTTACCTTCACTATTAAAGACAAAGTTAGCATCTGCTTCTGCGTTTGAGTCTTCAAAATAATCAAGATCTAGCAGAACTTTTTTTGCAACTATTCCGCATGATATTGCTGAAACGCCAAACTTTAAAGGATCTTTTTTAATTAATTTATGTTTAAGCAATTTATCAATTGCAAGTCTGGAAGCTACCCATGCGCCATTGATAGAAGCAGTTCTTGTTCCGCCATCAGCAGATATTACGTCACAATCAATTTTAAGTAGTCTTTCGCCTAATAAATCTAAGTCGAAAACATTTCTAATGCTTCTTCCTATAAGTCTTTGTATTTCCTGAGTTCTTCCAGATAAACGTCCTTTTATAGATTCTCTATCTGTTCTTGAATGCGTTGCAGTAGGAAGCATAGAGTATTCTGCTGTAACCCATCCTTTACCCTTGCCTTTTAACCATCTGGGAACTTTTTCTTCTAAAGTTACACAACAAATTACTTTAGTATTTCCTTGTTCTATTAAACAAGAAGCTAATGAATGTTTCATAAAGTCTTTTGTAATTTTGATATCTCTTAATTCTAAGTTTTTTCTTTTTGTTCTCATTTAAAATATTTCTTTTGCATTGAAAACTAGAATACTATATTAAAAATTATAATATGAATAGCAATTTAGAACATATTGATGATGTCGGGAATAGAGCTAGAGTAATTTTAAGTGAAATTGTTGACTCTTATTTGAATACTGGTAATCCTGTTTCATCAAAATTAATATCAGAGAATTTAAATTCTCTTTTATCTCCCTCTACTGTTAGGCTTATTATGTCTAATTTAGAAGAAAGAGGCTTACTTTATTCTCCACATACTTCATCTGGGAGAATTCCTACTGACAAAGGACTTAAGTTTTTTGTAGATGGTATTTTAGAAATAGGGGACTTATCCTCTGAAGAAAAAGATAGTTTACAAGCAAAATGCTCAGTAGTAGGAAAAACTATAATGGAAGTTTTAGATCATTCTTCCAAAGAGTTATCAGGACTGTCTAAATGCACTTCTTTAGTTTTTGCTCCAAATAACATTGATAGACCACTTAAACACATTGAATTTGTTTCTATGGACAATCACCGTGCTTTAGTTATCACAATTGATATAAACGGTCTAGTAGAAAATAGACTAGTAGAACTCCCACAAGGTTTCACAAGTTCCTCATTAATTGAGGCATCGAACTACATTAATTCTAAAACGTATGGAAGAACTTTAACAGAAGTTAAAACTCTTATAAATGAGGAATTGAGAATAAAAAAATCTGAAGTGGAAATTCTTTCTCAACAATTGGTTTCAGCGGGAATAGCAGTGAGAAGTGTAGAAAAAGGAGACTCCCACTTTCTTATAAACAGAAGAGATCTTTTTTATGGCAAAATGGAGCAAAAAGAAGATATTAAAAGATTAGATGTTTTATTAAGTGAAATTCAAGATAAGAAGAATTTTATAAATATACTACAATATACTCTAAAAGGGATGGGAGTTCACGTTTTCATAGGCTCTAATACCAAAGTTTTTAACTTGGCAGGATGCTCTATGATAATCGCTCCTTTAAAGCGAACAGGAAAATCAATTAAACCTAATACTCTAGGAGCCATAGGAGTAATCGGTCCATCAAGGCTTAACTATGCTAAAATTATCCCTATGGTAGACTTTACAGCCAAAATCTTGAATAAATTTTTAGGTTGATCATATACTACAATTATATAAAGCTATTTAAATAAAAGGATTGATTATGAATGAAGAAAAAAATAATAATGATTTAAACGATAGAAGCAAAGAAACTGAGCCAGTTGATGAAATAAGGATGACGAAAAATAGTCAACAAGAAAGTGATCAAAATCAAGAAAATAATAAAAACCAGGAAAATAAAGTTGAGTCAGAGGAAGATCCACAGGATCAGCAAGATCAAGACATAGAACAGACCTTAAAAGTTGAACTAGATGAAACCAAGGATAAACTTCTTAGAGTACTAGCAGAAAATGAAAATGTTAGAAAGCAGGCTGAAAAAACTAAAATTGATTCTTTAAGATATGGAGTACAGCCTTTAGCAAGAGAACTAATCAATGTAGTAGACAATTTTGAAAGGGCTATAGATAGTTTTAAAAGTGCTTCTGAAGATAAAACTATAGAAGGGTTTGAGTTAATAAAAAAAGAAATAGTACAAATTTTAGAAAAATTTAGTATTAAAAAAATTGGTGCCTTAGGAGAAACTTTCGATGCTAATTTACATCAAGCAATGTTTGAGAAACCTACTAGCGATTTTGAAAATGGAACTGTTTGTGAAATCGTCCAAGATGGATATACTTTTCATGACAGATTACTTAGACCTGCAATGGTTGGTATCGCAAAAAATGAGGACAAAATAAAAGAAGGAGAAAAAAATTACGAACAAGAAACCGATATGAATTTAAAAAAAAATGACTCAGACTAATAATATCAATGAAATAGAATTATTAGATAAAACAGCAATACTCAAAATTTCAAAACAATTTCGAGTTGAAAAAAAAGGACCAGACACTTTAAAAGTATTTTTATCAAAATCAGATTACCCTACATTAGGTATTAATTTAGATTGCTTTGATAACCCTAAACTTAATACTACAAATTTAATTAATGATTTTTTAAGGGATAACTTAAAAATTAATAACCAAATAATTAGAAATAATAATATTTTTAAACTTAACTATGAGGTAAAGGTAGAAACTGAAAGATTAATGATCTGGAAAGTGCTTCACTATTTAAAGCCAAGATCTTTTAGGTTATTAAGGTTTTCTTTAACTTGGCCAGATAATCCAGAAGCCGAAAAAATAGTAAGTCCTATATTAGTTAAAATTCCATTTATAATAGATGAAGTAAAGTTTAGCTTATCAAAGACATTATATGATTCTATAGCTAGCCTAAAGTATAATCTGAATAATGCAAAATTTGTAGAAAAAAAACTATGGGGTATTTTTAAATTTAAGATGCCTCAAAAATGGACATTAGAGCATAAAGACGAAGAAGGTTTTGCAAAAGTTTACATGAATTCAACTAAAAGCTTTCAATTTCTTATTGAGCGCTTTAGTATTAATTTCAATAATGCTATAGAAGATCCTGATAAATCTGTAGAAAAGCTTATTGAAGAGATAACCAGAGAGGTTTTAATTTCTGATGCTAAACTTAAAAAAACCGAAAATAATAACTATCTTTTTTATTTTTTAGCTTCTGAAAATGATATTGAAAAAAACAGAAGTATAATTCAGAATAAAATTTGGTATAGAATAAAAGTCTTAGAAAAAAAGATAGAAATTGTTAGCGCTATTTTTGAATTATCTAGTAAACATGAATTAGAAAATAATCTTTATGTTGAAAAACTAGATCAAATTATAAAAGCATCCGAGTTTTTAGATTAGCTCTTGTAATTTACTATTTAACAACCCATATGTAATAGTTAATAATAAAGGAGTTAGTTATGAGTAAAGTCATAGGGATAGATCTAGGAACCACCAATTCTTGTGTAGCTGTAATGGAGGGAACTAATGCACAAGTTATCGAAAATAGTGAAGGTACAAGAACAACTCCTTCAATGGTTGCTTTTACCAATGAAGGTGAAACTTTAATAGGGCAGCCTGCCAAGAGACAAGCTGTTACCAATCCAACTAATACTTTGTTCGCGATCAAGCGTTTAATAGGAAGAACCTTCAAAGATGAAAAAGTTCAAAAAGAAATTAAGACTGCTCCTTATAATATTGTAAAAGCTGATAATAATGATGCTTGGGTAGAAGCGAATGGAAAAAAATATGCACCCAGTCAAATATCTGCCTATGTATTACAAAAAATGAAAGAAACAGCAGAAAAACATATCGGATCAAAAGTTGAAAAAGCAGTTATTACTGTTCCTGCTTACTTCAATGATGCTCAGAGACAAGCAACCAAAGATGCTGGTAAAATAGCTGGTTTAGAAGTTTTAAGAATTATAAATGAGCCTACTGCAGCTGCACTTGCATATGGATTAGATAAGAAAAAAAATGGAACAATTGCAGTTTACGATCTAGGAGGTGGAACTTTCGACGTTTCTATACTTGAAATAGGAGACGGAGTATTTGAAGTAAAGGCCACTAATGGAGACACATTTTTGGGTGGTGAAGACTTTGATACTAGGATAGTTGAATTTCTTGCTGATAATTTTAAAAAAGAAAATGGAATAGATCTAAAAAACGATAAGCTCGCTTTACAAAGATTAAAAGAGGCTGCGGAAAAAGCTAAAATTGAACTATCTAGTTCCAGTAATACTGACATAAATCTACCGTTCATTACAGCAGATGCTTCAGGACCGAAACATCTAACATTAAAAATGACAAGGGCTGATCTAGAAAAACTAGTAGATGATCTTGTCAAACGAACCATAAATCCTTGTAATGCAGCACTTAAAGATGCAGGAATGACACCCAATGATATAGATGAAGTAGTTATGGTTGGAGGTATGACTAGAATGCCAAAAATTATACAAACAGTTAAGGAATTTTTTGGCAAAGACCCCAATAAGGGAGTTAATCCAGATGAAGTGGTGGGTATCGGTGCAGCAATCCAAGGTGCAGTTTTATCAGGTGATGTTAAGGATGTCTTATTATTGGATGTAACACCCCTTTCTTTAGGAATAGAAACTTTAGGAGGTGTATTTACAAGATTAATTGATCGAAATACTACTATACCAACAAGAAAAAGCCAAACTTTTTCAACAGCAGAGGATAATCAGCCTGCTGTGACTATAAGGGTTTTTCAAGGTGAAAGAGAAATGGCTAAAGATAATAAAGCACTAGGACAGTTTGATTTAGTAGGGCTTCCTCCTGCTCCAAGAGGTGTTCCACAAATTGAGGTAACTTTTGATATAGATGCGAATGGAATTGTCAATGTTTCTGCTAAAGATAAAGGAACTGGAAAAGAACAACAAATTCAGATACAAGCTTCAGGAGGTTTATCTGACACAGACATAGAGAAAATGGTGAATGAGGCTCAGACACATGCCGAAGAAGACAAATCAAAAAAAGAAGCAGTAGAAACTAGAAATCAGGCAGATAGCATGGTTTATTCTACTGAAAAAAGCCTTAAAGAGCATGGAGATAAACTTGAGGCAGGTGAAAAGGAAAACATAGAAAAATCAATTGAAAGTCTCAAAGAAACTCTTAAGAATGATAGTGCAGACGCAGCTGAAATAAAAACAAAATTAGAGTCATTAAATAATGCTGCAATGAAATTAGGCGAAATAATGTATAAGCAAAATGCTCAAGGCCAGCAAACAGAAAGTGGGCAAGAAACTCAACCTAATAAAGATGCGGACCAAAAAGACAAAAAAGAAGAAAATGTAGTAGATGCTGATTTTGAAGAAGTTGATGAAGACTCTGAAAAAAAAAGCAATAGTTAATTTTAGCAGACAATAATATGCGAGATTACTACGAAATATTAGGTGTTAGTAAAAATGCTGACGACGCATCTCTAAAAAGGGCTTACCGTGATCTTGCTATGAAGTATCACCCAGATAGAAACCCAGATAATAATGATGCTGCTGAAAAATTTAAAGAAGCGAGCCAAGCCTACGAAGTCCTTAAAGACAAAGAAAAAAGAGCAGCCTATGACAATTATGGACATGCTGCATTTGAAGGAGGTGGTTCAGGTCCAGGAGGATTTTCAGGGTTTCAGGCTGGTGGAGGCTTCTCAGACATTTTTGAGGACCTATTTAGTGAGTTTACGGGAGGATCTTCTAGAAGATCTAACTCTGCAAGCAATAGAGGCGCAGATTTAAGGTACAACCTTGGAGTAAGTTTATCGGAGGCCTATGCAGGAATAAAAAAAACTATAAAATTAAGAGCACCAGCTAAATGTGATGTTTGCAATGGAACAGGATCTTCAGGAGGAGAGGCAAGTATCTCTAATTGTCTTACATGTCAAGGAAGTGGGAAAGTTAGGACAAGTCAGGGTTTCTTTACTATTGAAAGAACTTGCCCAGAATGCTCCGGAACTGGTAGAACAATTACAAACCCTTGTAAAAAATGCTCTGGTACAGGAGTAGTTAATAAAGAAAAATCTCTTTCCGTTAAAATTCCTCCGGGGGTAGATGAAGGGACTAGGATACGAATATCAGGAGAAGGAGAAGTGGGCAAGAACTCTGGTACCTCAGGTGATTTATACATCTATGTAAATATGATTAATAGTAATATTTTCAGCAGAGAAAGTGAGCATTTATTTTTAAATGTTCCTATCGACATTTATACTGCTACAAACGGAGGGAGTATTGAAGTTCCATCTCCCAATGGAAAAAAAATAAGAATAAGCATTTCCGCGGGTACACAAAATGGAAAAAGGTTTAGATTAAAAGGAAAGGGGATGCCAATTTTACAAAGTAGGGGTTACGGTGATTTATATGTAGAAGCTGAGATAGAGACTCCAATAAATTTATCTAATAATCAAAAGAAACTCTTGTCAGAATTTTATGAAAGTTTGCAACATAATAATATTCCTAAAGTAAAAAAATATAAAAACTTTTTAAAGGAATATTAGTAAAAGTGAAAAAAAATAAAAAAATTAGAATTGGCGTAGTAGGTATAGCTGGAAAAATGGGGCAGGCCATTGCAAATTTGGCTATTAACGACCCTGAAATTTCTTTGAATGCTGGAAGTGAAAAAAAAGATCATACGTTAATAGGTACGGACATTGGTTTATTATTAGGTAAAGATAATTTAAATGTTTTTGTAGAAGACAATATGAAAAACTTTTTTAAAAATATTGATGTTGTTATTGAGTTTGGCTTAAAAAAGGCAACTAATAAGTATTTAAGGGAAGCAGGTAAACGGAAGGTTGCTTTTTTATCAGGAAGTACTGGAATATCTTTAGATACTATTAAGTTGATGAAAGAAGTCTCCAAGAAAATCCCAATACTGTGGTCGCCTAATATGAGTATAGGAGCCAACCTTTTAAAGGAGATCGCAGTGAAAATTACATCTAAAATAGGAAAAGAATATGATATTGATATTACCGATATTCATCATAAGGAGAAGAGAGATAATCCCTCAGGTACAGCTCTTTCAATAAAAGAAGAGATAAGAGAAGAATTAAAAAATAAAAAAATTAAAAAAAGAGTAAACATTTCAGCCATTAGAGCAGGGGACTCAACAGGAGAACATAGCGTTATATTTTCTGGAAAAGGAGAAAGAATCGTTATAGAACATATTTCAACTTCAAGAGAAATATTTGCTCATGGAGCAATAGAATTATCTAAGTGGTTACAAAAGCAAAAAGCAGGTTTTTACAAAATGAAGGATTTTCTACATATCAAAAGTTAAATGATTTTCTCTCTTTATTAATGCGCTTTTTATTGTTTTTGCCAATTCAGATAATTCTTTAAGGTTAAGAAAACTTCCTACGTTAACTGATTTTCCTCTAGATATAATGCTTAAATATTGATCTTTTCTATTAGAATAAACTTTAAGTCTAAGCCAAGTTGGTTCAATAATTCTTTTATTTTTTTCTCCGTTCTTATTAACATTTATAATTAATAGTTTATCATTTAAAATAATTCTGTCATAAATCCTCGTTGCTTTTCTATAGCTTTTGAAAGCATAAAAAAGCAAAATAAAATCTAAGACCAGGAAAAAAGAGACAGGCCAAGCTCCAATTAATATAAAGTATATTGAAACAAAAGAAGTGGTTAAAAAGAAAATTAAGAATAACACCATTAATGTAAATAAAGTGAGAGATTTATTAGGATAGATTTTGAGATCTAAAAATCTTTTTGAACTTTTATTTTTCATTATACATATATATATTTTTATAAATAGATATCTACTAAAAAATATTTATTTACAGTTTTACTTTTCTAAACAATAGAAGTCCTAGCAATAAAAATATAAGTATAGTTGCCATTCCTGCCTTTTGACTAGCAAAAATAGATGTAAAAGTAGCAACTAAAAAAGGGCCAAGAAAATTAGTTATCTTTCCTGATGTTGCATAAAGACCAAATAGGGAGTTTATATTATTTCTTCCAGATAACTTGATTAAGGCTGTTCTGCTGCTTGATTGCACAGATCCTATAAATAAGCCAATTAAAGAGCCAAAAAACCAAAAATAAGCTTTACTTTTTATAAACAAAATTATTAAGCATATAATTATTAATGAAACCAAAGATATAGTTATTACTTTTTTAATACCAATCTTATCTTCTAAGAATCCAAAACAATATGCACCTAGTGCTGCAGTAACATTTATTATAATTCCAAAAATAATAATATCATTAAAATCAAAGTTAAATGTTCCAGTAGCGTAAATTCCTCCAAAACTAAATAAAGTGATAAGCCCATCTGTATAAAGCATTCTTGAGGCAAGAAAAAATAATTTATTTTTATCTGTGATAATTTTTTCAACGTTATCGAAAAAATATGAGAGTGAAAAGTTTTTGTTTGGTGTAGGATCTTCTTTTTTTAGGCTTAATAAAAAAGGAAGACTAAATATCAAAAACCAAAGGCCAACTATAGGGCCACAAATTCTTACATTTTCGTATTCTTCAGCATTTAGTTTAAATAAAGATTTCTCAGGAAGTAAAAAAAAACTTAATATCAAAATTAAACAAAAAATTCCTCCTAAATAACCAAATGCCCAGGCTTTTCCTGAAAACTCTCCATATTTTTTTTTTCCTTTAAAGTTGCTTAACTGTGAATTGTAAAAAGTTTGCCCAATTTCAAAGAATATATTTGCGCATACTATTATGCCTAAAAACATAAATATATTTATATTATTATCTGCATACCAAAGAGAAAAGCATAGTATCACTACCATCACAGTGGACATCTTTAGTATATTTTTCGAAAAATTACTTTTTTTGTCTGCAATATATCCCAAAAATGGGCAAATTAATGCTATAACTATACCAGAAACGGCTATAGCCCAACCCCATAATGACATACCTGAAATTTTATCATCCGCAATTTTATTGGTAAAATAACTAGAGAAAATAAATGTAATTACTACTACAGAAAATGGAGAATTTGCCCAATCAAATAAACAGTAATAAAGGCTTCTTTTTTTACTTTTTTCCATTTAAAGATTTTAATTTTTTTAGGGTTTTTGAAATCATAATAGCTCTTAAAGCATTACTTTTATAAATAGTCGATGGTGATGCTATCATATCAGGGTTAAATACTGATAACCTTCTCCAATAATCATTTACATTATCCAAGGAGTAGCCTCCTCTAAAAGCAAGTTCAATTCCCTTTAAATCAGCTTCTATTTCTCTTGATTGAGTGCTGTACATAAAAAAGCTATTAAGGCTTTTTATTTTTGGTAAATCCGAATAGTTAATTGAAAGACTGTTAGCTTCACTTCCTTTAGTATAATTATAATGAAAAATATTATGAGCAAGTTCATGTCCAATTAGAAATGCTAATTCGTCCACAGATTTCGCAAGTTTTATTGCAGCAAGAGTTATAAAAATTTTTTCTCCATCTGCAAAAGCATTAGGTGCTGGAGATGGAATGGGTTGAATATTATAATTACAAATTTTTATTCCTTTTATGTCTTTAGATAGTATTTTTCCATTTCTAAGAATTGTTAATGATAGTTTCGATGACTTTATAAAAGCCTTTTTTAACTTATTTCTAAAGTTAGTTGTGCTTATTACATTATTTATTTTTAATATTATATCTCCTTCAAGAATATTAGATTGATCAGCAGGACTTTCTTTAGCAACAGATATTACCACTGGAAAACTATCTGACCCATATTTTTTGAAAAAAGTCTGAGCAATATTTTTATTAAATATTTTTACAAAAAACCTAGAGTCTTTTTTAGGTAAGTCTTCTTTTGCTGCAAATATTACTCCGAAAGAGAAAGAACCTTCTTTATAACAAATATCTTTATTATGTTTTAGAATTGGCCAGGCTATTTGGTGTAATAATTTAGAAGCATTGGTCATCTCATTAATAAGAATTTTTTTTTGCAAAAAAATTTCTTTTTCTTCTTCTTCCAAACTTATATTTGGTAAATCAACAAAGTTGTTATTTTTTTTAATAGAACAATTTTGTAAAAAAAGAGTGATAAAAACAGTTAAAAAAAATAAATAAATTTTCATAGTCAATGGAGCGGGCGAAGGGATTCGAACCCTCGACCCCAACCTTGGCAAGGTTGTGCTCTACCCCTGAGCTACACCCGCTTAATTAAATTATAAATGGAATAAACTTTTAAGTAAATAACTACTTGTCCTATGTAGTATATAATTATTGAAATATTACCAAGAAATATTAGACTACTAAGCAATTATAAAATATATAATTAAATTTAAAGTTTATAATATTTTCGAATAAAAAAATTTTTTAAATGTTGAAGATAGGTTAAGTTAAAATATGAATATGATGGAAAATTTTATTGAAGATGTAGACAGTTCTACATTTATGGATAAAGTAATAAAGGAGTCGAAGAATATTGCAATAATTGTAGATTTCTGGGCTCCTTGGTGTGAACCATGTAAGCAGATAACCCCGATACTTGAACAACTAACGGCGCAGTATCAAGGTAAGGCTAAGCTAGTAAAAATAAATATTGATGAAAATCAGCAGCTTGCTCAACAACTTAATATTCAATCTATACCTACTATAATGGCATTTTATGAAGGTCAACCTATTAACGGTTTCGCAGGGCTAAAAAGCCCTGAAGAAATTAAAGCTTTTTTTGATGAAGTTATTTCTGTATCCGCAGTATCTTCTCAGGTTATTGAGGATGTTAATAAAAATATAGAGACGGCTGAAGAGTTTTTAGAAAAAAAGGAAGTTAATAAGGCTATGGAAATATTTTCAGAGCTAATATCATCAGAAATACCTAAAAAGGAAATGAGCAGAGCGATGAGTGGGTTAGGAAGGTGTCTATTAGAAACAAATAAGCTAGAAGAATTAGACGATTTATTAAACCAACTGGAAGATAGCCTAAAAGAGACAAATGAAATAAAAGAGCTTGTAGAAGCAAAAGATTTTTTTTCAAAAATAGTTAACCTAAATAAAGAAACAGAAACTGTAGAAGACAATAAAAATATTTTTCAAAATAAACTTCATACAGCCAGAAAGTGCCTTTTGGATAGAAATTATGAAGAAGCTATAGAGATGTACCTATTTATAATTAACAAAGATTCGACTTGGAAGGATGGCCTAGCTAAAAATGAATTACTGAGCCTATTTTCTTTTTTAGGTAATAATAACAATATTACCGTGAGTGGTAGAAGTAAATTACTTAATATATTGTACAAATAGATGAAATCTGAAATAACACTAAAAAATCTTCCTCAAGATATTCCTATCTTTCCTTTACCGGGAGCTGTATTATTTCCTCAGGGAACGCTTCCCTTAAATATTTTTGAACCTAGGTATATTGCTATGATAGAGTCAGTTTTAGGAAGTCATAGAATGATTGGAATGATTCAACCTATCCCAGAAAAAGATAAGTTTTCTAAAAATCTATATCCCATAGGCTGTGCTGGAAAAATAATATCCTTTTCAGAAACAAACGATAGACGGTTTTTAATAGAACTAGAAGGAATAGCGAGGTTTAAACTTAAAAGCGAATTAGATGCGCTTAAAGGATTTAGAAGAATAATACCAGATTGGAGACCATTTTATAAAGATCTTAAAAATGATTATGATATACTTAATTTAAATGAGCTTTTAGTTGAACTAAAAAAGTATTTTCAAAAAAACAATATTAATGTTGATTTGGATGAAATATCTAAAATCTCAAAGGATCAAGTTCTGGCTTCTATACCTCAGATTTGTTCATTTAAAGTTGTAGAAAAACAAGCTATTTTAGAAGCTTCAACGATACAAGATAGGGTCAAAGTACTAATATCTCTATTAAAGATGTATACTCTCGATGGTAATGAAAATGAAAGCGAGACTATAAATTAGTTTATTATTATGAAACAAAAAGAAAATTTTGACTTAACTATACTAGATGTAGTTGTTTGTCCAGTAACCAAACAAAAATTAGTATATGATAAAAAAAAAAATGAATTAATCAGTAAAAAAGCTAAATTAGCATACCCAATAAAAGATGGAATTCCAATCTTGTTAACTGACGAAGCAAGAAAAATTAACGATCTTTAGAAGAAAACAAAGATCCTCTAGTAGCGTAGCTTTTAAAAACTTGATTAACCAATTTACTTTTACTAAAAAGATGTAATCCTGTTTTTCTAAATCCTTTTAGAAAAAAATTAGAATTGGAGAATAAATAGTTTAATTTATCCGTAAAAAATATTAAAGTAGAAGCATCTAAAAAATGCTTTTTAGAATAATTTAGTAAATATCTTTTTTTTCCCAGATCTTTAGAAAAATTGCTTTCTAATTTAGCAAAGCCATAAAGTTTTTTTATTCCTCTAATTGTAAGATTGAATCCTTGGCCTGCTAAGGGATGGATAGAGTGTGCAGAGTCTCCTACAAGCACAAGTCTATGCGAAATATATGTTTTTGCGTGACTAAGCGATAGGTCCCAAGTGTTTACTTTAGAAATTATATTTATTTTCCCATAAATATTTTTGAAATAATTTTGTATTAAATCTTCTATATTTTTTTTTTTTGTTCCTAGATATCGAAAATATTCAGGGTAATTACATGACCATACAACAGAGGAACAATGTTTTTTTTTATTTCCAATAATTGGAAGCATTGCTAGAGGTCCTGCCTCTAAAAATTTTTCAATAGCTAAATTATTATGCATTTTTTCGTGCTGAACATTAAAAGTGAAAGCCTTTTGCTTATAGTCTTTATAATCAAAATCAATGTTTGATAGCTTTCTCATATAAGAGTTTTTACCATCTGCTCCTATAATTAGTTTTGCAGATATTATAATTTTTTGCTCCAAATTTATAATAACTCTATCTGGATATCTAGATAAATCTAAAAGCTTGTAATCGTATTTAATAATATTATTACTTTTCCTAACAAGTTCTATCAAAGTCTTTATCATATTTTTATTTTCTATCATGTATCCCATAGGAGGGGCTCCTTCAAAGTTAGACTCAAAAGACGACTTTATCTTGGAGGATGTTTCTTCTACTAAAATCTTTTTTATTGGACAAGCATATTGTTTAAGGTTTAACCAGACTCCAATTTTTTTGTAAAATTCTACAGATCCTACAGAAATAGCAGTTGTTCTATCATCTAAAAAACTTTTTTTATCACAAGAAAATGGTTTTGGATCTACTAGTGCTATTTTGTAGTTCAAAGATGACATCGCTAGAGCAGCAGTTAGGCCCGTTAGACCTCCGCCAATAATAGCTATATCATAATTTTTTTTCATATTAATTATATAGAAGTGTATTATAAATTAACTATGAATAAAAACTTAAAAAGTTTCTCAGCATTTTATCTTGCTTCTCTAATCAGTAAAAATAAAATAGATCCAGTAGAAATAATAGAGTATTTTTTAAACAATTTTACTTATGCAGACGAAAATCAAAAGCGCTCATTTACTAAAGTAATGAAGAAAGAAGCTTTAATAGAAGCTGAGAGTTCATGGAAAAGACAAAAAAGAAAAGAAAGACTTAGTTTTTTTGACGGAGTCCCTATTGTTTGGAAAGATCTTATTGATATTGAAGGATATCCGGCTTTTGCAGGTTCTAAATTAATATTTAAGAAAAGAAAAAATTTAATTGTTAAAAATGCTAAAATTGTAAAACTTGCTAAAAAAAATGGAATAATTAGTCTTGCAAAAACAAGTACGGTTGAATTTGCATTTGGAGGGCTAGGTCTAAATAAGACATACAAATTACCAAGCAATGTAATGTTTAAAAATGATTATCTGGTTGCGGGCGGTTCTAGTACTGGCTCAGCAACCTCAGTGTTTTCAGGTTTGTCACCAATGGCAGTAGGTACTGATACAGCTGGATCAATCAGAATTCCTGCGGCGTGGCATAGCTTAGTAGGTTTTAAACCATCTTCTAAAAAAATCTCTACTCTTGGAGTTTTGCCTTTGTCAAAAACTTACGACTCAGTAGGCACAATATGTAAATCTGTGCAAGATACAAAAGTTCTCTACAATATTATATCTGAAAGCAAAAATGAATTTATATCTTATGATTTGAAAAATATAAAAATTGGCTGTATAGAAAATATGAACTTTTCAATGTTAGATGATTTTAGTAAAGGTAAAATAGAAGAGTTATATAATAAAATATCAAAATTAGGAATTTTTTTAAAAACTATAAAAATCCTGGAATTTGAAGAATTAAATAGTTTAGTGGCAGTATCAGGTTCTCTTGTTAACTACGAAGCTTGGAAATTTTGGAAAAATGAAATTTCAAAAGATATATCGTTCTTAGATCCTTACGTAGCAGACCGTTTTTTAATAGGAAAAAAAATGAAATTAAATAATGCAATTTTTTTAAATAAGCAAATTTTAAAATTAAAGGAAAGGGTTTTATCAAAATTTGAAGATTATGATTACTTTATTAGCCCTACAATAGCTTTTAAACCTCCAAAAATATTATCTTTGAAAACGAAAGAAATTTATCATCATTTTAATAATCTAGCTCTAAATAATACCCGAGCAGCAAATATGTTTGATTTATGTGCGTTATCTTTACCACTTTTTGTAGAGCAGAGAAAGTGGCTTTCAATTTCCATCATGTCAAAAAAAAATAACGAAGAGAATCTTTTAGCTGTTGCTGAAAAAATAGAAAGTATATTAAGATAATAATTATGAGTAACTTAAATTATAATATTGAAAATATATCAGAATATCCCTTTAGTAGACTACGTAGCCTTTTATCAAAAATTAAAATTAATAATCGAAATGAAGAAGTTCTAGATTTATCCATTGGACAGCCTTACCACGCTTTCCCAAAATTTGTTAAGAATATGCTGACCAAAGAAAGCATGAAGTGGCAATTGTATCCTCCGTCTAATGGTATTCCAGTGTTAAGAACATCTTACTTAAATTGGCTTAAAAAAAGATACGAGCTAAAGACTTCATTTTTTGGAGAAGAAAATATAATACCTTTGTCAGGAACAAGAGAGGGTCTTTTTTCAATATCTTTAGTATTATTGGTAAAACAAATTATAGTGCCTAACCCTTTTTATCAAGTTTATTTAGGAGCCTCTTTATTCCAGAATCTTCCAATGGTTATGATGAATGCAGGGATAGACGAAAATTACCTTTTGAATCTAGAAAAGTTGGAATATCACATAAGAAAAAAACCGTCTTTAATATATTTTTGTAATCCCTCCAATCCTCAAGGTAAGTGTGCTTCTGAAAATTATTTAAATAATTTAATAAGATTAATAAGAAAGTATAATTCATTTTTGATTTTAGATGAATGCTATACTGATATTTACACAAAAATTAAGCCTGTAGGAGGAATGGAGATTTGTCAAAAAACTAAAGCGGGGCTAAATAACGTTTGTATATTCCATTCCCTTTCTAAGAGATCAAATGTCGCAGGGCTTAGGTCAGGATTTGTAGTAGGAGATAAAAAAATAATACAACTTTTTTCTAAATTAAGAAGTTACAGCGCTCCTACTATTCCATTACCAATTCAAACTCTTTCTGCAAAGCTTTGGTCGGATGAAAGTCATGTATTAAAAAGTAGAGAGCTATATAAAAGTAAATTTGATTACGCCGATAAAAAATTATCAAAATATAGTTTTTACAATAGGCCTGATGCAGGATTTTATCTTTGGCTAAATGTAGGGAATGGTGAAAAATTTACAAAGTCGTTATATAAAAACTTTGCCATAAAAGTAATGCCAGGAACTTTTTTGGCAAAAGGAAAAACGCAAAACCCTGGAAAAAACTTTGTGAGAATTTCATTAGTTCATAACCTAGTTAAAAGCAAGAAGGCCATAGATAAAATTGAAAAACAAATAAAATGTATTTAAAATTTAAAAAAATGAGTCTTAAAATTGTATTGATAAAGACCTTTATATGTAGTTTTTTTTTATTTTTTTCAACAACGTCAGCTATCTCTTTGTATTCTTATAATCAATTTGATCCTTCAATTTTTTCTGTTAATGAAGAAGTTCCAACAAATATCTTAGGTTTTTATGGCGCAAATTTAAGTGCAATACTTTTTTTTATTTTTGGAGACGCCTCATTACTGCTGCCAATTTTAATTATTGCTTTAATAAGGACTACTATTTTAAAAGAGTACAATATATTAAAAATATTTTTACGGTTTATAGCGGTTATATTTTTTTCTTTTATGATCTCTTTATCATTTTCACATATAGGTTTTAATTCTGGTATATTAGGTAAAGCAGTGTTAGCTAGCCTAATAGCGCATTTATATGAATTTCAAGAGTACGAGAATCTAATTTTAAATTTAAATATTATTTTATTTTCAGTTCTTTCAATAATTATAGTTTCAAAAAATAATGATGAAATTTTTTTATTAACCTTTAAAATTTTAAAATTTTTTATAGTAACTATAAAAAATGTAATACTTTTTATGTTTAGAAAAAAAACAGTTAAGCAAAAAAGAAATAGTTTAGGTCAACAAAACAAAACATTATCAAATAGAGATATAAAATATCAACAACAAACTTTCACTTTACCCAACTTAGATTACTTGGATGATCCAACCCGAGAAAAAGGTAATAGGAATGAAAATATTATAATTCACTCTAAAGACCTAGAAAAAGTTCTAGAAGATTATGGTATTAAAGGCGATATAGTAAATGTGAGAGAAGGGCCTGTTGTCACCAGGTATGAATTAGCACCAGCTCCGGGAACAAGATCTGCTAGAATAATAAGTTTATCTGATGATATTGCTAGATCAATGTCTGCAAAATCTGCGAGAGTTTCTGTCATATATGGAAAAAATGCTATTGGAATTGAGCTTCCAAATAAATATATAGATACAGTTTTTTTGAAAGAAATTTTATCAAATGAGTTCTTTGAAAAATCTGACGGTCTTTCCTTAGCATTAGGAAAGGACATTTCAGGTAAACCTTTAATTGCTGATCTGAGCAGGATGCCACATTTGTTAGTTGCCGGTACTACTGGCTCAGGAAAATCAGTTTCTATAAATGCTATGATTATTTCTTTGCTTTATAAATTTTCTCATTTTCAATGTAAGTTTATATTAATTGATCCAAAAATGCTTGAGTTATCTGTATATGAAGGAATTCCTCATTTACTTCATCCTGTTGTAACAGATCCTAGAAAGGCAGTATTTGCTTTAAAATGGGCAGTAAAAGAGATGAACGAAAGATATAAGCAGATGGCAAATTTAGGTGTCAGAAATATTGAGAGTTATAACAAAATAATAAGTAAAAAAGAATTTAAGGATGGTAAGTTAATAAAAAAAATACAGATTGGTTTTGACAGTACGTCAGGAAGGCCTATTTATCAAAACAAAGAAATAGAAATCAAGCCTCTTCCATTTATAGTAATAATTGTAGACGAGATGGCTGACTTGATGCTCACATCAGGTAAGGAAATAGAAGTATCTATTCAATCTTTAGCACAAAAGGCAAGAGCGGCTGGCATCCATCTTATTTTAGCAACACAAAGACCATCAGTAGATGTTATTACTGGTACCATCAAAGCTAATTTACCTTACAGAATAAGCTTTCAAGTAACATCAAAAATTGATTCTAGAACTATTCTAGGAGAACAAGGGGCAGAACAACTTTTAGGAAAAGGCGATATGTTATTTATGGCAGGTGGTGGATACACTGAAAGAGTTCACGGTCCTTATGTAAGTGACCAAGAAATATTAAAAGTTACAAACTTTGTTAAATCTCAAGGAGAACCTTCTTATCTACATTATATTACAGAAGGAGAAGAAGATGAAAGTTATGAGCAGAAGGGAGAAGAAGATTTAGATCCACTTTATGAAAAAGCTTTAAGTTTAATAAAAAGAGAGAAAAAAGTTTCTACAAGCTTTCTCCAGCGACATTTTGCTATAGGTTATAATAGAGCCGCTCGTATTGTAGATGTTTTTGAAAAAAAAGGTATTGTAAGTTCTCCTAATGCAATGGGAAGAAGGGAGATTCTAGTTGAATAGAAAATTAAAAATTTTAAGATTCATCTTAAAAATTTTTATAATAAACATAATTTTAACTAATAAACTTGCTTCTGATAATTTACATGAAGATTTATTAAATAAAATAGACCAGTCTTTTCCTGCAGAAATATTTTTTATTCAAACGGATAGTAATAAGGTAGACTCTGGAGGTTGGATGATAGTTGGCAAGAATGGCTTAGCTAGAATTGAGTTTGAGCCTCCTAGTCAAATTGTTATGGTGGCAGATGGAAACTGGCTTGTTGTTCATGATGCTCAATACGATAGAACTAGTTATCTTCCTTTAGATAAAGGAATATTAGGAGCACTATTAAATCCTAAAGAATTTAACTCTTTAAACAAATTAGAAGTTTCTAAGATAGAAAATGATTTTACAACAGGCTATTCAGTAGTTTCTGAAAATTTTAGTGGAAGTGAACTAAGAATATATTTCAAAAATTCAGATAATATTTTGAGTAATTGGGAAATCTTAGAAAATGGAAAAATTAGTATTAGAGTTAAAATATTAAAAATTAAAAAATTAGAAAATATAAAAGGTTTAGATAAAAACATTTTCAAATTTTTAGATAGCATGAGAGCAGATAAAAAAGCTTTTTTAGGGCCTTATGAAAGAAATTTTAAAAAACTTCCAACTAGTAATTCAAATTAAGCATTTTGAATTAATAAATATCCATTTTTACTCTTTTTGATAGCTACCTTAATATTTACAGAATTAATTTTTCTTCTAATTTTTGATACTAAGGTCTCTAAAACTCTGGTATTCATAGAGGTAGTCTTCTCTTCTTTTAAACCCCAAACACTAGATAAGATATTTTCCTTGCTTAAGGGCTTTTCATGATTATTCAATAAAACTTCAATTAATCGGAACTCTTTTTCTGTTAATTTCAAATTTATTCCATTAGGATCGATTAATGACAGGCTAGCCTCATTTAGGTTAATAGTATAGTTGAACTCTTGCTTTTTAAATTTTTTCAAAATTTCCTTGTATAAATCGAAAACCTTTATAGGTTTCAAAAAGATGCTTAAGTCTTGAAAAGTTTGTAAACTTACACTTTCCTTATTAGCTGTGATAATTAAATTTTTCTTATTAATTGATGAAATAAGATTAATTAACTTTAAGAAATCAAAGTAACTATCATCCAATATAAAGATGTGGTTTCTGAAATCTTTATTTTTTAAAACTTCATTTTTTATTATTTTAAAACTGTCTTTAACTTTTGCAATACTGTTTAAAGACTCATAAATGCTAGTATCTTTTCCGTAATAAATAATTTCTCCCATTTTAGGTTTTTTCTCTTTTACCAAACAATAAACTCCCTATTCTTATATTATTAGCTCCATATATTATCGCCTCTTTAAAATCATTACTCATTCCCATACTAATTTTCTTCAAGCTTTCCTTAGTACAAATATTTAACATATCCTTAAAGTATTTTTTAGGATTTTTGTTTATAGGAGGTATACACATAGCTCCTGAAATGTTTAAACCATATTTATTTTTACAAATATTAAGAAACTCGGAAACATCAGACGGATTTATTCCTCTTTTCTGATTTTCCTGACCAATATTTATTTGTATATAAATTTCAGGTATTTTAATATTCCTATTTTTAAATAAAGCTAGCTTTTGAGCCGAGCTTTCGGTGTCTAAAGTTTCTATTACATCAAAATTTTTAATTATATCTTTAATTTTTTTTGATTGAAGAGCTCCAATAAAATGTAATCTAGTTTTATACCTATCTGTCTTACTCCATTTAAATACAGCTTCATCTAATCTATTTTCTCCGAAGCAAGAATGTCCAACTTCACATAAACTTTTTATTTTTTCATACCCTTGTTGCTTTGAGACAGCAACAATATTTATACTTTCATAATTTCTATTACATTCTTTACAAGTAGCTTTAATATTTTGAATTAATTTTTTATAATTATTTAATATTGACATTTTCAGAACTATTAATATGACTTTATTAGACATACACTGTATATTAATGCAAGTAAAATCTATTTGCGTCAAAAAAAAAACTAATCAGAATCCAAATCTGTGGATATTTTTAGACGATGATAGAATTGATGATGAAATTTCCTTTTTAAAAAATCTTCCCTTTAATAGATCTTTAGGAGTAGTAGTAAGAACAAAAAATAATAGAAACTTATATAAAAAATCAAAAATGGTGGGAAAAATTGCAAAATTAAAAGGATTTAAACTTTTAGTATCTTCTAATCCTCAAATAGCCTTATCAGTTGGAGCTTTTGGTGTTCATTTTCCTAAAGAAATTAAAAAAAATAGAATGCATAAAACTTTGTTCTATTCCTGTTCTTTTCATGAGTTTTCTGACGTGAGAAGAGTGATTGATCTAAAAGTTAAAACAGTTTTTATTTCGCCAATTTTTAAAACTACTAGCGATAAAAAAAAAAAACCAATAGGATTAACTAGGTTGTTATTTTTATCTAGATCGTTAAAATGTGATATTGGTGTATTAGGGGGAATAAGTAAAAAAAATATAAAAAAATTTAGAAAAAAAAATATTTCTCATTTTGCTGGAGTTAATATGTTTCTTTCTAATTAAAAATTTATGGTATGTTGGAATTAAAAAATATTTCTGTACAGTTTGGTGGTATAAAAGCACTTTCTGATGTTAGCTTTAAAGTAGAAAAAAATACCCTATTTTCTATAATTGGACCTAACGGGGCTGGAAAAACTACATTGCTAAATATAATATCAGGAAGATATAAACCTGCTTTTGGAAACCTATATTTTGAAGGACAAGAGTTGACAAAACTTCATCCTAATAAAAGAGCAGCTTTAGGAATAGGAAGAACATTTCAAAATCTTGCTTTGTTTGATCACATGACAGTTTTAGAGAATATCTTTATTGGAAGACATCATTTGTTAAAAAACAATTTTTTGAAAGGCTCTATTTACTGGTTATTTGGAGGTCAAAAAGAAGAAGTAATTAATAGAATAGAGGCAGAGAAAATTTTAGACTTTCTAGAAATTAGTGATATAAGAAAATCAATTGCAGGAACTTTGTCTTATGGATTGAGGAAAAGGGTAGAATTGGCTAGAGCAATTGCTATAAACCCTAAATTAATTTTATTAGATGAGCCTATGGCAGGAATGAATCAAGAGGAAAAAGAGGACATGGCAAGATTTATAATTGATTTAAATAGAGAGTGGAATATTACCGTTATTATGATAGAGCATGATATGGGAGTAGTAATGGATATTTCGAAGAAAATCATAGTACTAGATTTTGGAAAAAAAATTGCTGAGGGCATTCCAGATGAAATATTAGAAAACAAGAAAGTACAGAAGGCTTATCTGGGAGAACAAGAATAATGTCTGAAGGTCTGCTTACAATACCACATATATTGCTTCAAAATTCTCAAAAGCACCCTTCTGAAATAGCAATGAGAGAAAAAAAATTTGGTGTCTGGAAGACAAAAACATGGAAAGAAGTATCAGAAGAAGTGAAAGCTATTGCTATTTCCCTTGAAAGCAAGGGAATTAAAAACGATACTACTATAGGTATAATAGGAAACAATACTCCAAGATGGGTTATAGCAGAAATTGCTACACAGGCCCTCAAAGGAGTACCACTAGGTTTATATGCAGATGCCTTAGAAAAAGAGATAGAATATCTTCTAGAACTAACTTCTTGTAAGGTAGTTTTTGTAGAGGATGAAGAGCAAGCAGATAAGGTTATGTCTTTAAATGCGCTCAAAGATAAAATAAAAATAATTGTTTATGACGAAGAAAAAGGAATGAACAAATACAAAGACAAGAGATTGATTTCTTATAAGAGGCTACTGAGCGATGGATCCGAAATTTTAAAAAAAGATAATGAGAAATACTCAATTTTAATTAATAAAGTTAAGGAAGATGATGTTTGTATTTTTTGTCCTACCTCGGGTACGACATCAAAGCCGAAATTAGCAATGATAACTCATAAAAATATTTTAAACCATGCTAAAAGTTATCTAGAGGCTGATCCAAAAAATAGTTCTGATGAATATGTTTCAGTATTACCGCTTCCTTGGATAATGGAACAAACTTATGCTATATCAAAGTGGTGCTTGAGCAGGATGAAGGTAAATTTTGTGGAAGAGCCTGAGACAATGTTTGATGATCTGAGAGAAATAGGACCAACGTTTCTTTTACTTGGACCTAGAACATGGGAGCAAATAGCTGCTGATATAAGATCGAAGGTTATGGACTCTTCGTACTTAAAAAGAAATTTATTTAAGTTTTTCAGTTCATTAAAAAATAGGACTAACAACTCGATTGTTAGGGTACTTTGTGAATATTTTCTATTTAGTTCATTAAGAGATCAAATAGGCTTTTCTTTTTTAAAGTCAGCTGCTACAGGAGGAGCAGCGTTAGGACCAGATACCTTCAA